>JAQUYQ010000018.1:4083-30749 GCA_028691795.1 Herbinix sp. | reverse complement strand
TTTCTCTTTGAAGCATTTCAAATATTCCAGCCTGATATTGTATAGGCAGCAGTATAAAATTTTCTGCATACAAATTTCCTATCTCTGGTCTATTAAATGCACTTAACATAAACAACCTTCTACATTTCGATAGAAACGGGTCTTCTGCGTATATCTGAAATGTTTGTTGAATCATTCCAACCAACATTTCCATCGATATATTTACGTATTCCACACTGTTAAGTAATTCTGGATTAAAAATGCTACCTGTCTTATCTTTAAATCTCTGAACAATAGAATTAAAAATATCCTCTTTTCCAGTGTAATGTTTATATATGGATGCTGCTTTAATTCCAACTGTATCTGCAATGTCTGACATAGAGACTCCATCATATCCTTTTACTGAAAATAAGGCTAATGCTTCGTTTAAAATTTTTTCCTTTGTATCATTCATTTCCTCACATCCCATCTTCATTTTGCTAATATTCGTTAGCTTAATTTTAGCTAATATTCATTAGCTTGTCAATATTAATATAAATTATTTTCTAAGTTAATCTGTAAGGCGCAAATGAAATATGCTCCATGATAAACTTGCGATATTTGTAGATAGTAATGGCTTTTTAAATTAAGATGGTGTAAAGTGGAAATATATTTTTATCTAGGGTTTCTCTTAGAATAAAGGAAATTGTTGGCCGACATGCAAAAGAGAATAGCGCATCCGAACATGTTATGAAAAATCTTGGATTCAATATGAAAAGGATATTCCATATGAATGTAATAACAAAACAGTGTTAATGGAAGGGAAAATACATCGGCTTTACTTATAATGAATATAACTCGAGGTAGTAATGATAAAATTAATAAGACCATCGTTGGAATGGAAAGAAAAAGCATTAGACTATAGACAAGAACATTTTGATTTTGGTGAGAAAATCATTAATGGAAGTGAGTTGCTTGATAAAACAGAACAATATGAAGTTTGGTTAAAAAGTGTTACAGCCAATGCGGATGAAAAAACCGTTAGTAAAGATTGGGTTGCTACTGATACCTTTTTTGCAGTTAGAGAAACAGATTGTAAAATCATTGGAATTATTGATTTGAGGCATACGCTCAATGATTTTCTTAAGGATTTTGGTAACTGTGGATATAGCGTAAGACCATCTGAACGTAATAAAGGGTATGCAACAGAAATGTTAAATCAATTAAAAATTGTTGCAAAAGAAGCTAATTTGGATAAACTCCATTTATCGGTGGAAAGAAGTAATGATGTCTCTATAAAGACGATTAAGAAAAATGGCGGGATATATTTAAGGAGCTTTGAATATGAAGGAGAGCCGGCAGATGTATATGAAATAATATTATGAATCTATTGGCCTTGATAAAATAATATACGAAGATAATCCAAAATTCAATTAGCCTATAAGAGGAGAGCATAAGTAAAAGAAAAATCTAAAATATTACTATTCAATTTTATGTATCATCAGGTAAATACCATGCATAGAACCAGCATTCTGCATAACAGTTGAATTGGATATAACGAATTATTTGAAGAAGGTCAGGGAAAAAGGATATTCTTTTACATTTTCTCTCATATATGCAGTAACGGAGTGTGCGAATAATATTGAAGAATTCAGGTACCGTTTCATGGATGGCAAAGTTGTTTTGTATGACCGGATTAATACTGCATTTACATATCTTAATAAAGAGACTGAACTGTTTAAAGTGGTAAATGTCGAGATGAAGGAGACCTTAGAGGAATACATTTTGGCAGCGGCAAAAGCAGCTGATGAACAAAAGGAGTATTTTACTGGCCCTTTGGGAAATGATGTATTTCAATTTTCACCTCTTCCATGGGTGTCCTATACTCATATTTCACACACTAATTCAGGGAAAAAAGACAATGCAACACCGCTATTTGACTGGGGAAGGTTCTTTGAGAAAGATGGCAAGATGATTCTGCCGTTCTCGATACAAGCGCATCATTCGTTTGTAGATGGGATACATATTGGTAAGCTTGTAGATATGTTACAGAGTTATCTGAATCGTTTTTAAACTGAAGCAGAGATAAGTGTTTGAAATCATTATGATAATAAGTTGTATAACTTGTTAAGCTCTATATCAAGATGTATAATATAGGAAGCATACGAGAAATATATTGACCCAAAAGAGATATTTGCAACTACCGATTATGATTGTACAATTTCTTCTGAAACTCATGGTGTATTGCCTTCTGTTTACAATATTAAGATGGATGTATTAAAAACTAATATATTAAGAATTGGAGAAACTTATGATTTTATGGTAAGTAATCCAGATGATATTCTGATTAGTTTTAAAAGTAATGATCAAACTATTGCAAGAGTAGATGAGAATGGAGTTATTTCAGGCGTAGATTTAGGAACAACAAATATCACAGCATACAATGCTAATCTAGATATTGAACAGAGTTGTAGGATTGTTGTAAAATAATTTATGAAAGCATCTACCATAAAAAGTAGATGTTTTACCAAAAGAACATAGAATTCGTATGGTTTTAATGAGTTTGTAGGTGAGTGTGATGATTAGATATCCGCTTATAGAATTAACTTATAATGCAATAATCAAATAAAGGGAATGTGTATTCTATTTCAGAAATGGAGCAATAATGAAAGTATATTACAGTGGGAACTTTTGGGGAGGTCACAAATATGAGCAGCCAGGGAAAGAAATACCGGTTAATAAAGAGTTTGTGTGGGGTGGACTAAAATGGCATATTCCGGCTATCTACGCCTGCTCTAAAGGATTGGTTATTGATTTCTGCTTAGAAATTCCAAAAGAAAGAATAGAAACTTATTTAAAGCGCTGGAATCAAGACATGAGATTATCCGGATTAAGCGATGAAGAATTAGAGCTAATGGAAAAAGAAAATCCGTTTTCAATTGATATTGAGGCTGTGGCAAAGATTAACGGAAAGGAATTGGAGCCTCCCAGTATGTACGTCGTAGGCTGGCATCCTTGTGAAGCGGAACGAGAAATGATAGAAGATGTACAGGAAGAATTAATGGAGTATTATGATTGTGACAGAAATCAAGGTTGGAAATTTATAAGGGCGTGTTTCTCGTGGAAAACCACCAGAAAGCCAAAAATGAAGACGCTATTCTTAACACTGAAAAAACATCCGGTAGCATATTCAGGGGTACATTTCACAACAGAACCTCATTGTGACAGACAAGAAATCTTGTGTAAGCATCCCGTTAGTAAACAAGAATATAAAATAAAGATATATGAATGTGAAACAGCAACATTATCGGAAAAACTATTACGATTCAATGAAGATATGCAATACCCAAATTATTTTATAAAGCTGAGTTATAGCATTTCGCCAGAGTTGCCGCAGGAAGAATTCCGAATACAAGATTGTGCAAGAAGTGACAAACCGAAATGTATTGGTACAATTTCATTAGCTCCTAATGAAATCTCTTCGGTTGGTGTTGCTGTCATAGGAAGTGCTGATGGACCATCCGCTATATTTATTGCAAGGAAAGATTCTGAAGAAAATAACAAACGTCTGACTTGTTCATCTTTACACTTTACTCAGGTACCAAGGGTAGAGTGGAGAACAATATTTTATGTAAAGGAAAATGAGAATTTTGGAATTGAAATAATTTTGTAGTATATGATAGGGATTATAGTCAAAAGAGAAAGGGAATTCAAACAGACCAAATTGTAAAAGGAAAAAATGAAAGAACATTCTGGCTGTTGAATTTGTTATGAAAATAGCAACTTATAGTGTAGTAGCTGTACATATCATATTAAAGAAGCTTTTTTATCCTTATTGCGTATGGAAAATCAAATTACAGAATTCTATTTACCAAAAGATTTGCCACATTTTTGTTGTGGATGTAAGGAAAGAAATTAGTAATTATATTTCCAAATTGGGGTATATTAAAGTTTAAGTTTAAATAAAAGGAGAATTTATCTATGAACAAGTTTATTTTCAATGATTATTTTAATGAGCCTCAGGGAAAAATCGCCAAGAGGATGCTTTTCAAAAGCGATAATGTAATTGCCTTTGTTCTAAACATTGCTAAAGGGGAAATACTACCGGGACACACACATCTAGAATCAACCCTTTTCCTGCAGGTTATGGAGGGTAATGCCAAGGTTATCACTGATGGCAATGAAACCTCGTTGCAGGTAGGTGAGTTAATGCAGGTTGATGGGCAGGAAAGTATGCAGGTTGTAAACATCGGCGAAGATATCTTGCGCCTTTACGTCACAATTTCACCAATGGGTTCAGAGGCCTTTGCAACAGATGCAAATGTTTGATGACTTATCTTTATCCTTGCTATGTGAAAAACTTTTTTTCTCCATTTATACCACTTATTATGGATGCAATGGTATTAAAGGGTGTATTAAAGAAAGAAGCTATTCCTTCCGCAGACAACCAACACTGGATAGATAACGGTTGGTTATAAATTATTCCAAAATGAAATAAAAATTATAAATATAGTGTTGTCATTTTTTGTATAATACTGTATAATTGTATATTATATTGACAGATATTAAAAATAATCTTGGAAATTATAACTATTACCTGAGTAGTATGAATTCATAAATGAATCAAAGTTATAACAGTATAGTGGGTTAATATTTATGATAGATGTATTATTTGATACAGAACAAATAAATGAACAAAAAAGATAAATATTTATAAAATTAAAAGGTAATTATAAGAAGTTTTAGAAAGCGTCTGGAAGAACATAAAAAGGCAAACTCATTGAAAGATGAGGACGCAAAGCCATGAGTCTACGGCAATTTATTGCTATGATAGTCAGGTTGCCAACTTTTTAGACAAATATATTTTGTTTAAAGTAGACAACCACTTATTGTCTACTTTTTTTGTACAATTATATATATCAATTTTTAACGGATAGGATACGGAGGATAAAGTGAAACAGATTAAAACAACCGCATGTAAATCGGGAGATATTTTAGCAGAAGATGTATTTAACTGTAATGGAGTTAATTTGGCAATGAAAGATACGATTATCAACGAGTATATAAAAGTTAAATTGATAGATTTTGGTATAAATGAAATTAAAATATATGATTCAATAGAAAATTCTGATAAATTTACTCAGTTAGAAAAGAATTATACTGAAGCTATATTAAAAGTAAAAGAGTTACTTAGAGAAGTAGCTTTAGGTAATAATGATAACATAAAGAATGTGGCTAGTTTTTTGTCGAAGCAAATTTATAAGAATATATCTGAGAGTGATAATATTATTCAATATTTACAGAGAATTCGTAATATAGACGAATATACCTATACACATTGTATTAATGTTGCATTCTACTCCATGCTTATCGGTGTTTGGATTAATTTAAAGAAAAATGAGATTGAGGAACTAATTTGCGCAAGTCTCCTTCATGACATCGGCAAAACAAAAATACCGTCTTTGGTTCTAAATAAGAAGGGTAAACTTGATGCAAATGAATATGAAATAATAAAAAATCATTCCGTCTTAGGCTATGAAATTATCAAAGAGATACCGGATTTTAGCCTTCACGTAAAAAAAGCAATTCTTCTTCATCATGAGAGGATAGACGGGTCTGGTTATCCATTTGGTCTTAAGGGAGATGCTATTTGTTTATATGCTAAAATAATATCAATTGCGGATGTTTATGATGCTATGACGCAAAATAGAATATATAAGAATAAAGTATCTCCCTTTGAATCCTTTCAAATGTTTTTAACAGAAGGAGTTAGACTATATGACTATTCCATATTGTATGAATTTTTAAGACATCTGGCACCTCTTTATGTTGGATCTAATGTTCAACTTAGTAATGGAGAAATTGGAAAAATCGTATATATACCGCCGCAGGATATTGTTTATCCTATTTTATCAATTAATTCGGAATATGTGGATTTATCCACAATAACGGGAATTAAAGTGTTAGAGGTAGTGTGAATAGTCTCGTAAAATACATGCGAGCCATAGAAGAAGCTTGGAATAAGCACAGAAGGTGCTCATTCCAAGCTTCTTCCGGGTATTTGAGGGTATTCAACCATTAAAATATGCTTTTGCCGCAGTATAACCCTGATTGTATAATAATCGATAGGTATCGTCATTTACTTCGATATTAAAATCAAGCGGGGATATATCATAAGTATCAATCACAATGGATCGTTGCTTATTTAAAGGATTGCTCTCATAGATTTCCTGCTGAATATAAGAGGATAAATGCAGAATGCTTTCTATATACGCCAGAAGATTATCAATTGGTGCATATTTCAGAGTACTTCTAAACCGTACACCAAGTGTATCCATATTTGCGCCGTAATAAAGATAGGGATTATATCGTGGAGAGTCAAATAGATTGAGCGGATAATTATTTATTGCTCCCCCATCACAGAATACATTAGTCATTGAATTATCGGATACCTTACTATCGTCTGTTATCACTGCTTCAAAGAAAAGGGGGATCGACATAGATATCCTTACTGCCTCAGCAACCTCCATCATCGGAGTAGTCTCATAGGAAAATACACTGGAGTTTTTCATAGACAGATTCGTTCCAACAATATATAAATCCCAAAAGGGACGGTTATACTTATGTAATGATGCATTTTTGAAATCAGAAAAGGTATAAGGCGGTCGCTTCTTCGCAGAATTGAACTGGTCAGCAATTACATCTCTTATCCATAGGTAAAAATATTCGGTTGAATACCATCCATATTTGTTCATCAATCTGTAAATGCAGTTAATATCTCCTAATAGCTCTGCTATGGTCTTCTTTACATCCTCCGGAATTAAGTCAAGATTATCCAATGCACTCTTTGAAGGTAACTTGCTGTAATCCAGAGATTCAGCAATTGCATTTAAATCAGCAAACGCAAGATTAAAGCTTGTAATGCATGCGGTTATTGCTCCGGCAGATGTTCCTGCAATGCGTTTTATATCTTTCGTCCATCCATTCTGCATCAGATAATCCAATACTCCCAAATATGAGATTCCTAATATTCCGCCTCCCTCAAATACCAAATTATTAACCTGTCTTATCATATTAATAACCATACCTTTCTTCAAGACCTGCAAACTTTGGGCCGCAGGCACAATATTTGCAAAGTGAATTGTAAACAATTCACTTTATGAAAAATCTTGATTTTTCACACTATCACCCTGTTTCGTTGGAATATTAGATTATATGCATTTCATATAAACCGTATAATTAAATAATAAATTAAGAATGGAAATATGTTAATATAAGGAGATTTCATTAATAGTCACTTATAAAAAGATATGGTGTATTTGTTGTTCTTGGAGTATAATGTTATAAAATGGTAAATTATAATTAATTTATTTATAAAAATAAAGTCATTACTGTTTAGGTTTATAGTTTTATTAATAACTAAAACTGTTAAAATTATATTGGCTATACTAACTTTTATCTTAATTTATAACATAGTAAAAAGGGACGAATCATGTACGATAAAATAACGCAAAAAGATGTTAAGAGAATGGAAGAAGAGATTGAGTATCGTAAGCTTATTGTTAGAAAAGAAGCGCTTGAGGATGTAAAAGTGGCCAGAGCCCATGGAGATTTAAGTGAAAACTTTGAATATAAGGCAGCAAAGCAGTATAAAAATCAAAATGAGAGTAGAATAAGATATTTAGAACGAATGATAAAAACAGCGCAGATTATTACGGAAGTTTCTAATAATGATGAGATAGGATTAAATGACAGGGTGACATTATATTATCCAGACAATGATGAAGAAGAAATAATTAAAATAGTGACTACTGTCAGATCAAATTCCTTAAAAGGGAAAATAAGTATAGATTCACCGCTTGGAAAAGTTTTATTACATCATAAAGTCAATGATAAAGTAACAGTTGAGGGAAGTGCTGGTGGTAAAGACTTTTACTTTGAAGTTATAATTAGAAATATTGAAAAGCTTGAAGATAACGGAGAAGATGAACTAAGAAAATATTGATTCAATGAAACAGCCAGCAATGAAGGAATGTGAATTTCTGTGATTAAATTGTGAATTTATGATGGTAGCTAAACAGAAACTTCACATTAATTCTTCTTTCGTTAATACTGTTTGACATTTCAACGCAGAATCTGCAGTGCCTCTGCAGAGCCTGCCTGAACCTATTCAAGTGAGTCATTTCATGTCAATAATTTATCATTTCATGTAATTTATGTTTTGCTGTGAGCTAATTACATTATAATGAACATAAACATTAACATTCTGTACTTTAAAGTATGTTTAATTACGTTTTTATTAAGGGTATAATATATTAGACGATGGAGGTTTAAGAAATGAAAAAAATTAAAAAATTAGTGGTAGCCCTATTAATTGTGTTTGCTATGATAGCACCTATTACACTACCGGTTAGCGGAACTTATGTTGTTGCTGAGGCTGCAACAGTAAGCATCAGTAAAAAGACATTAAAACTGGATATTGGTCAGACAGCAACACTGAAGATCTCTGGTACAAAGAGCAAGGTAAGCTGGAAATCCAGTGATAAAGAAATAGCAACTGTTACCAGCAAGGGTGTAGTTCTTGGTTATAGTGCAGGAAATGCTACAATTACAGCTACAGTTAATAAGAAGAAATATACCTGTAAAGTTACAGTTAATTTACCATCAAATCTTTTTCAGTCTAATGCTGATTGGCAGGAAATAGCTATTGATAAACTGAGTGTTGTTATTCCTTCCGCTTGTGCTTATGAGACTACGGATGATTCGGACGGCTATTTCGTCACAACGATATCTTTTGATGATCCTGGTCAAAAAATGATTATTACTGCAAATTATACCGGCGAACCTGCTCTTGATTATGCGGATGTAAAAGCATACTATGATGAAACAGTAAGTGTAGATATCCTTGAAGAATATGTTGAAGAATCAGGTAAGACAATCAGCAACTTCCAGACATATGAGCTTGCTTCTACTCAAGGAACAGTATATGCATATTCCTACGATATGACTGGTATAAGCACAACAGCTACTACCGTAGTTTATTGTGTTTCCATTGATAATTACACAATCGAAGTAGCATCAATAGACGCTACCAATTCATCATTATATGAAATTGCAGAATGGGCACTCAGCTCTATTATGCAATAATAGAATGGAACTTTAGCTTTTGAAGTGAAATAATATTGTGAGTATATGAGATGGCAGGGTAACTTTTCTTAAGAAATTTTATCCTGCCATTTATTCATACCATTATCCGGTTTAGATAAGGCCATTAACATGGACTAACTTCTAGATCATGCTAGACTGGAAGTAAGTTATGCAAACTGATTGCAAAATATTATGATCTTATTTATTTTTTAGTAGAAATTTTGAAAGAAAACATTTATAATATACAAGAGTTTAAAAAATTATTTTCTAAAAAGTTAAAGTAAGTACAGAATTAAGTTAGGAGAGTTTGAATGATACCAAAGGATATTATGATATCGGTTATCGATGGCCAAGGCGGAGGAATAGGCAAAAGTATTATTGGTAAGCTTAGAAAGTTTATTAATAAGGATATGGGCATTACAATCTGCGCTTTGGGTACTAACTCGACCGCTACGAATAATATGATAAAAGCGGGTGCCGATATGGGAGCAACCGGTGAGAATGCTATTGTTCATTCGGTAAATAATTCGAATATTATCCTTGGGCCTATTGCAATTATTGCTGCTAATTCTATGTTAGGTGAGCTTACTCCGGCTATGGCAGCAGCTGTCAGTTCTTGTTCTGCCCAGAAGATTCTGATACCACTCAATCGTTGTAATATTGCGATTGCTTTGGAACTGGGTAATACGACCGATACTTATATAGATAACGGTATTAAGATGGTTATGGATTATCTGAATAAAGAAGTTAAGTAAATAGTCGATCAATGTTTTAGTGTTGATGATTTGAGTACATTATTCTGTTGTTCTTAAATGGGCTATCAGGAAGGTAGCAACTTCAGTATAATAAAGCATCATTTCGTAATGTAAATCATTTTATAAAATAATTATTGCTAAAGATATACATGAGTTTTATTTATGAAAAGAGAATGTACTTACCAATTTATCTTGAGTATTAATAAATTAATTTGAAGCTATTTAACAATATAAAATAGAATAATAGTGATATGGAATCATGAAGATTCTGACAGCTGAGAACAGCTGTCGGTTTTTCATGTTTTTTTATGTCATAAGGGTTGTATAATTTGAGATGTTGCTTTGCAGCATCATGGGAGGTTAGTATGGATATACACAAATTACTGGAGCAGGTAAAAAATAACGAAATAAACATTTCAGAAGCAGAGGAAATTCTCAAAAAATTACCATATGAAGATTTGGGCTATGCGAAGCTTGATCATCACCGTGAGTTACGTTCCGGTTTTGGAGAGGTCATATTTTGTGCAGGAAAATCTACTCCGCATTTGATTAATATTTTTAAGACATTTTATGAAAAAGATACTAATGTATTGGGCACACGTGCGACCCCAGAGCAGTATGAAAGTGTGAAAGAGTTTTTACCGATGGTTCAATATGATCCGGTATCCAGGATACTTAAGATACAAATAAATGCAAAACCCAAAATAGGCTGCGTCGCAGTCTGTACCGGAGGAACAGCGGATATACCGGTTGCCGAGGAAGCGGCGCAGACAGCAGAGTTTTTTGGTAGTGATGTAATACGTATCTATGATGTTGGAGTTGCAGGTATCCACCGACTGATTTCCAATCTTGATGAAATCAGAAAAGCAAATTGTGTGATAGCAGTAGCCGGTATGGAGGGAGCTCTGGGTTCTGTGGTTGCCGGACTGGTGGATAAGCCAGTGATTGCCGTTCCTACCTCAGTAGGTTATGGCGCAAGCTTTCACGGAGTCACTGCACTTCTTACGATGCTTAATTCCTGCGCCGAAGGATTAGCAGTTGTCAATATTGATAATGGATTTGGTGCTGGGTACATTAGTACTCAAATTAACCGACTGGCGAGTCATTAAGGAGAAAAATAATATGCATATGTCAGATTCCTTGGTGTCGTTTGCGGTAGGCACCACAATGGCAGCAGTATCAACCGGGGCTGTTGGCTATAGTATTAGAAAGATCAAAAAAACTGATTTAGATAATAGTAAAATACCGATGATGGGAGTTATGGGAGCCTTTGTATTTGCAGCTCAGATGATTAATTTTACGATTCCCGGAACTGGTTCGAGCGGTCATATCGGAGGGGGTATCCTTCTTGCAGCCTTGCTTGGCCCTTATCCCGCATTTATAACACTTACTTCCGTGTTGATTATTCAAGCCTTGTTTTTTGCAGATGGCGGTTTGCTTGCTTTGGGCTGTAACATATTTAATATGGGTTTCTTAACCTGCTTTATCGCATACCCGTTCATTTATAGGCAGATATTGAAAAAATCTGTTACTCCAAAACGAATAGCCCTTGCAGCTATTCTTGCAGTTGTTATAGGTTTGCAATTAGGTTCTTTTTCTGTTGTAGTTGAAACGACGGCCTCTGGGGTGACTGAACTGCCATTTCGCTCATTATTAATATGGATGCAGCCGATACACCTTGCCATCGGTATTATTGAGGGAGTAATTACCGGAGCGGTGCTGAGCTTTGTATATAAATCGCGCAAGGAAATAATAATGAATTCTTTAGAAAAGGGAACTCAGAAGAAGATTTCGATGAAAAGAGTGCTTGTAATATTTGCTATAGCTGCTATCTTTATTGGTGGATTTTTATCTTACTTTGCTTCATCCAATCCGGATGGATTAGAGTGGGCTATCCAAGGAATTACCCAAGGGAGCGAGATCGTAAATTCTTCAAAGACCCATTTGAAGGCTCAGGAGCTTCAGGAAAATACCGCAATCCTGCCGCATTATTCCTTTGATGGGGAAGCACAGGACAGTGTGCTTGGTACCAGTGTATCCGGTGTAATTGGCGGTATTGTAACATTAGTAGTTACCATAGTATCCGGTTTGGTAATCATGAAGATCAAGAAGAATAAGGGAAATAGAGTTGTAACAGATAAATAAGGCATTAACAAACAAATAGAGTTGTAACAGATAAATAAGGCATTAAAAAAATAAATAGAGTTGAAACAGATAAATAAGACCAATCTAATAAATTGAGTAGTAGCAGATAAATAAATTAATAAATAGTAAGAATATACGAAATGAGAGTAAGAGGTAAACCTTGTCATCGATAAATAAATCAATTCAACAAATTACAGCATTAGAGGAATTAGCACATAGAGATACACTTCTTAATAAATTAGCACCGTCTGTTAAATTAATTATAACTTTTATCTATGTGATAACTGTAATATCCTTTCGTCCGTTGGATGTAAGCGGTTTAGTTTTCTTTGCCTCTTTTCCAGTATTTTTAATGATCATCGGAGAGATACCTTTTCAAGTTTTACTATCCAGATGTATGATAGCACTGCCTTTTGCTTTTTTTGCAGGGCTTTCTAATCTTTTCTTAGAGAAGAACACTATTTTTTATTTTGGTAAGTTTGGTATTACAGAAGGGGAGATTACATTTACCTCACTTATGCTCAAAGCAGTCCTTACGGTAATGGCTGTGCTGCTCTTGGTGGCATCAACAAGTATGAATGATCTGATTTATACTTTGATCAGCCTGCATATTCCGTCAATATTGGTTATCCAGATAATGATGACCTATCGGTATATGAGCGTTCTCCTTAAGGAAGCATCCCTCATGTATCATGCATACCTGCTTCGCGCTCCCAAGGAAAAAAGTATTAAATTAAATGATATGGGCACCTTTTTGGGACAAATGATTCTGAGGAGTATCGACAGAGCAGAGCGAATTTATCATGCAATGCAGTGCAGGGGATTTAATGGCGGGATGGAATTTTCAAAAAGAGAAAAGCTTGGGATAAAGGGTTGGATTACCGTGGTTGTGGCTGGCTCCCTGATCATAATTTTAAGAGTGGTGAATATAAACAAAATCTTATAAGATAAGAAATAATAGATTATTAAGAGGTGAAATATTGGTAAACATAAATCATTTAGATGTTAGTTATTCCGATGGTCATGCTGCCTTGAAGCAAATTAGTTTTCAAATTAAACAAGGTGAAACGGTGGGGATTGTTGGTTCCAATGGTGCCGGTAAGTCTACTTTATTAAAAACTATGGTTGGAATATTAAAGCCAAAGAGCGGTAGTATAGAAATAGACGGACAGTTACTTTCAAAGCAAAATTTACGTGTGGTACGGGAAAAGGTTGGGGTTGTATTTCAAAATCCCGAGGATCAGTTATTTATGTCCAATGTCTACGATGATATTGCCTTTGGACTAAGAAATATGGGAATGGACGAGAAAACAATCGAGGAAAAGATTACGCATACGTTAAAATCCCTAGGGATTGAGAGAATGACTAATCAAAATTCCTCCAAGCTTTCTGGAGGAGAACAAAGATTAGTGGCAATTGCTACGGTTATGGTCATGGAGCCAAGTTTGGTATTGTTTGATGAACCAACCTCCTTCTTAGACCCCAAAACCAGAAGAAAATTAATTAAATTGCTGAAAGAATATACTGTTACAAAGCTGATTGCGACACATGATCTGGATATGGCATTAGAGCTGTGTGACAGAATAATCATACTTAAAGAAGGGCAGGTATTTGAGCAGGGAAATGCAAAAGATTTGCTGTCAAATCAAGAGCTAATGGAAAGAGCAGATCTTGAGCTCCCATTTTGCCTTCAGAGGTCATGATTTGAAACTTAAATTTAATAATTTGCTTCAGCTTTAATCGAATAAATTAACTTTACCGGCTAATCTTAATGTCCATGCTTCCAGAGCGGAAGCCTTCCATATCCAAGGTGATATATACAAAGCCAAGTTCTTTTAATCGATTTATGATGCAGTCCTTATAATCCAGAAAATGTGAGAAAGACTCTTGATCTACCTCAATACGGATAATATCTTGATGTAATCGAAGACGAACATTATAAAATCCAAGGCTTTTAATGAATTGTTCACCTTGGTCGATTCGGTTCAACAAGTCATAATCAAAGCGGGTTCCATAGGGAAGTCTGGTTGCAAGACAGGGCGCGGAAGGTTTATCGGATGATGCTACACCAAGCTTGGCAGCCAGGGAGCGTATTTGCTTTTTAGTAATCTGAAGCTCAAGAAGCGGACTGTGGATGCCAAGTTCAGCGAGAGCTCTCATTCCCGGACGGTAAGAGCTCAGGTCATCATAATTACTTCCATCAATTAGATAGGTATAGCCTTTGTTGGTTGCATAATCAATTAGAGATTTAAAAAGTAATTTTTTACAACGATAACAACGGTCAACCGGATTATTCATAATTTCAGAGTCTGTAAATTCATCAACAACAATCGTTTTATGTAGCGCACCTAAGTTTATTGCAATTTCTCTGGCTTCTTCCAGATCACCATGAGGGTGTAGCTTGGTTTCGAAGGTAACCGCCAGAACAGGACGATTCGCCTTTTGACCGACATTGCATGCAATTTGAAGAAGCAAACTGCTGTCAACTCCACCGGAGAAAGCGATTGCAATGCCTTCCTGGATGTGTTCGGCAAATATATTAGTTAAGTTTTCAAGATTGATTATATTCTGATTGTTCTCTAAATAGTCTAAATTAAGATGATTCATTTGAAATTCTCCTAAATGCGTTTTGAATGTAGCAATACATAGTCATATAATTCTGACCGGATTTTTGACAGAGCTCTTTTACACTTTCATATTCCGGATAAATATAAGAATGATTTTGATAGGTACACACCTTAACAATTGCGTCTCCAAAGGATGTAGATACTGTCTTTTGTACTCGTGGTAATATGGTTCGTATCGTCTCATGTTTTCTTATTCCAATGGTGGTAGTATGTGAGAAGATGATACCCTCCAACTTTGCAATATCGCTCTCACCACATATTACGCCTAAGAGATAAGCGGGACGGTTCTTTTTCATAAAAATGGGTGTATAATAAACATCTCTGGCACCATTTAGGAATAATAATTCCATCGCATGAGCCAAGGCCTCCCCAGTACAATCATCAAGGTTTGCTTCCAAGACCCAAACCTTATCATTAGATATATCCACGGTGGATGTTGAAGCGTCCTCAATCAGCATTGCTCGTAAAATACCGGCTGCACCGACATAGTTACGTTTGCCGGCGCCTAAACCGATCTTATTGATTTTTATTTCTTTCGGTAAAGTATCTGAAGTTTTAATTGCTGCCACTATAGCCGCTCCGGTCGGTGTTACGAGTTCTCCCTTTACGCAGGTGATATGAAGCGGCAGTTGGTGTTGTGCGGTAATATTTGCAACGGCAGGAACCGGTATGGGGAGAAGCCCATGCTGGCATTCTATCTGTCCTGTACCTTCGTATAATTCGGATACAATTACATTTTCAATATTCAGGTTATCAAGGCATATTGCAGCAGCGACGATATCTACGATAGAATCGATAGCCCCTACTTCATGAAAATGAACATCTTCCAAGGACTTTGCATGAGCCTTAGCCTCAGCAACAGCGATGATATGAAATATTTTTTTGGCTAATGTTTTTGCCTTGGGTGAGATTTCTGAAGCATCAATAATTGAATTAATATCTTTTAAATTACGATGTTCATGATGCCCCAGCTGCAGATGGGCGTCACTGAGATGATTAGAGATAGTAGACGCACTGGTATCATCATGAGAATGATCATGGTAGTGGTTAAGATCATTCTCATGATTATGGTTGTGACTGTGGTTATGATAATCACTATACTCGTGATTAGGTTCATGATTATGGTCAGGAGTATGTTTATAATTAATATTTTCATGAGTATGTTCATGATTAATATTTTCATGAGAATGATCATGACTAATATTTTCATGAGTATGTTCCTGTATATTTATCAAATCACTATCTAATATAACATTAAAATCGCAGGTATCGATACTGTTTTTCATTCTGCGTCCAATTTCTATTTTGTATCCATCAACCTTAAGGCTTTTTAAACCATCAAGTAACACCTTTTGATCTGCTCCTAAATCTAGCAGTGCGGCAACAGTCATGTCTCCGCTAATTCCGGAGTAACATTCTAAATATAACGTTTTTTCCTTCATAAGAATATCTCACTTTCAAGAAGACGATTATTTCATAAGTATAAGAGTATAATGCAGATTATACTCTTATAAATTATAACATTATATACTTGTTTAGGCAAACGTTTGAAAGACATCAGAAAAAATTTTGTTGCTGTTAAATAATTAAAAAAATGTGGAAGAGGCATAAATCCAATAATAGATTTATACCTCCTATTTAAGTCAAGTACCAATTTATCAGTACCTTTATATTTTTTACTACTTAGATCTCTGTAATATATTGATTGAAATGCCATTGTATTACTTTATTAATACATCTGAACTTTCGGGATGTTCTTCAAACCATTTTACCGCATAGCTGCAGGAAAGCTTTGCCTTAAGGTTGCTTTCCCTAAGCTGAGTAACGGTTTCCTCCATAAGTCTGCCGGCAATTCCCTGACCGCGAAGGGAATTATCTACATAGGTATGGTCGATATTAACCACATTATCCTGTACTTTAGGGAAAGTAACAACTGCAATCATATGATTATTGTCATCATTTAAGTAAACTTTATTTTGTTCATGGATAAAAAGCATAAAATCACTCCTCGTTCTTTATACCAGTATATAATTATTATAGAAGTATAACATAAATTAATGGGAAGTATAACCAAAATAGTAAAATTGAGAGGCTGTTGCCAAGAATAAAAAATATCAATTTTACTGCAATGCTGCCAATCTATGATTTAGCATTACAGAAGCAGGATACATTTTCAACTGCTCTAGGCACAGCCCCTCATTTTCTTTTTATTCTGATTATTCTGATAGATCAATAACACTAACCGGACAGCCATCTCTGGCTTCCTCAGCCTGTTTCAGGTTCTTTTCAGGAATATCTCCTTCAATTGCTTGGGAAACTTCGTTATCATTGTAACTAAATACCTCAGGGCATACATCGATGCATAAACCGCAACTGATGCAGCCATCTTGGTCAACAGATGCTTTCATAGGGCTTCTCCTTTCCATATGTTATGATAGGTAATTGCGAAATGAATCTTGTCTCAGTAATTATATCACATTGTTTCATATTTTTATAGACGGCAATTACCAAAATAATGTGAAACTAGATATATTATGCTGTTAATATCATTAATTTATTCGGAAATATAAGATGATTTCATTCTCTGGAATTCCAAATATGTTAAAATAATCATTAGGACATTAGTATATCATCCAAAAAGCTTACTATACTACAATAACATGAAATAGTGAACAAACTATAACCTTACTATAAAATAATCTTAAATAAGATCAGATACAAAACCATTTTTTTAGCTTATTAAATAGCAATTATTGATGGAAGGATTATTGGAATGATTTATACATAATTTATTTGAATTTTATTTGATTTCATATATAATATACTAAAAACTAAGAAGGAATAATTAATTAGCTTAAGGCTAGAGTGGTATTTCTATTGTATTTATAAAAAGTAATTATTTCAATTGTACGGAAAATAAGGTCGTTAGGTTAATTAGAGCTTAGATTATGGCAGATAAGGAGAGAGAATAGATGATAGAGAAGGAATTTTGGAAACCAGGAAACATGCTTTACCCAATTCCGGCGGTTATGGTAAGTTGTGGGGATATTGAGGATAATCCTAATATTATAACAATAGCCTGGGCTGGTACTATTTGCAGCAGTCCGGCAATGGTTTCTATATCCATCCGGAAAGAACGTTATTCCTATGATATAATAAAGGATAGTAAGGAGTTTGTAATCAATCTGGTTACAAAGGAGCTTGTGAAACAAGCAGATTATTGCGGTGTGAAATCTGGCAGGGAGGTAGATAAATTCAAGAAAATGAATCTGACACCGATGAAAGCAAAACTGGTATCAGCCCCCCTGATTGGTGAAAGTCCGCTTAATTTAGAATGCGTCGTGAAGGATATTATTCCTCTTGGAACACATGATATGTTCCTGGCGGAAGTAGTTAGTGTAGCGGTAGATAAGCGTTTCATGGATGAAAGTGGGCGTTTTCACCTGAATAAATCAGGACTTATTGTATATTCCCATGGTGAATATTATGGACTCGGCGAACTACTCGGCAAATTTGGATATTCAGTAAAAAAGAAATAAAAAGAACTGCTACAAAGCATTAGTAGTAATGTTTGCAACAGTTCTATGATACCGTTTAAGTTTAAATGTTAGATCTTTAAAAATCGGCTTTGTTTTATCGAAGTAAAAAGATTTTTTGATACTTTAGGAGAACTGGTCAGCAGCATGAAAATAATCAATAAGTCTAACCGGACCCTCTAGTACCTCACGTCCTACAAACAGAGTTCGATCCGGTTTCGTCATCGTAGCCCATTTTACCAAGGATATGGTTCCGTTTCGTATTTCAATTGCGGTAATACACCTCGGATGAACACAGCTTCCATCGTTAAAGTAAAGGGATTCCCCAACTTGGGGGAATACAGGTCGGTGTGTATGACCGCAAATTAGAATTTGATTATTCTGTTTCGACCAATCAATTAGCTTTTTTTCAATTGAATTTTTTTTTCCGTTATTCTTTGCGGCACTTGTTGGATCTTTAATACCGAGTAGCTCGAGAGGTTTCCATAGATAACGGACCAAAAATCTTGCTAATCTCCAAAGGTTATCATTTAAAAAATCACCTTGATGCCCATGTGTTAGTAGAAGCTGATATTTGGTATTACGATACCTGAGAATTAAACCCTCGGTTATTTCAATATCAGGGAAAAGTGCCATGTGTGCATTCGTACTATCACAATAGAAGGCATTGCATTTTGTCTGGGTATATTTGGCATCTTTCTTTACAATATCATGATTTCCAAACGTCATATAAAAGCGGTAATCTTTATAAAATAAAGACATAAGCCAAAATACATCACTATGGGTATATATAATATCCTCTATTGCCCGGTTTTCCCATAGTTCATCACCATCGCCCAATTCAATATACGTATATCCGTTATCGTAATAGTAATAAAGTGCTGCAAAAAACAAATTCTGATTATTAGAAAAATTATCCCCCCAGCTGCCATTTCCGCGATGGCAGTCACTCATAATAACGATACGGGAATTCTCATCAAAGGTTATTGTTTTTGAAGTAGCAAGTACGCGGGATAAACGTTTTGAAGTAGACAATGGTTTCTCTCCCCTCAGAATTCTTAATTATTATCCAAATGTCCTTTTAAACTGTTATAAGCTTCATAAACAGCCTTTGGTTTACCCAGACTTAAAAGATGGTTATACATGCCCGGGGATTCATTACGTACTATCTCTAATTTATCAATGGTATCCGTATAATCTTGTGTCAGTTTGTTATATGCATTACAAAAGGCTTCATTATTTCGTTGCATAATAAAATCAGTAAACGCAGTCCTTGTAATAGGCTGAGTAGTGTGAGGTTTTTCAAAATGAACCATAACCCGTTTGCCATGAACAGAAAATTCATCCTCTTTATAACCTGCTTTAACAAGAGCATTTACGAAAGTATAGGCCATTCGTTTATCATAAAGATCTAGAATGATATCCATGGTAAGCTCGGAGGGGTTCGAGAATTCACCTAGTTTAAAGCCGGTCAGCCACCAATGATAGTTACTTCTGGTAAACAGTAAGTTACCATTTTTGCGAAAAGCAAAGGACATATTAATGCAGTCCTCATCTTTGACACAGTAGTAGAAGGTACCGTTAAATATACCGGGAATATTCAAATTTGGACCAGTGGTATAATATATTCCAATTTCACCACCGGTGTTCATACCATATTGGCCTTTCCAAAACTCAATCAGCCATCTTCGGCCATCATATTCAAACGTTATCGGTTCACAATCTATAATCATGCTTAATGCAGCACTTGCCTCATCATATAGTCTGCAAAAACCAAGGTCACGCTGCCATGGATTCATTATTGAATAAAAAATATCCTGATATGGATCATACATGAAACCAAAGGGCTTTAATTCTTGATTTAATTCATCAATGCGTTCAGGGACATCACCGATGATATCCCTGACAGGGGGACTAACTTCATGCTTTTTAGTTTTCATCTTAAGCTTTAAAGTGTATAATAAAGCAATAATAAGAAGAAGGAAAAAGCCTATGATGGTTAAAAACAATATATTTTCTGAAACATAAGTCACTATACCAGCAACTGCTATTAATTTTAGAAATAAAGTATTTTGAATTAACATAAAATTCAGCTCCTTTCATTATGTTATATATCATAATATTCGTAATAGGGCGCTGTTGTTCAGTGGAAAGGTTGATTAGATAGAGCAAATAATAAATAAGTACAATAAGAGATTGGATAGGTTATTGACATATGTATATAATAAGCTATAATTAAGGTCGCTAGGATAAAGCTAAAATACACAATAAAATATAATGATAAGAGGATGATGAATATGAGTGATTGCAATAGTAATTGCGGAAGCTGCAGTTCAAGTTGTGCAGATAGAAAAGATGCTAAAAATGAATTTTCTGTTCAGCCTCATGAATTAAGCAGAATAAAGAAGGTAATAGGAATTGTAAGCGGAAAGGGCGGAGTGGGAAAGTCCTTAGTTACTTCCTTGTTGGCAGTAACTATGAATCGGAGAGGATTTCATTCAGCAATCTTGGATGCTGATATAACTGGACCGTCTATACCGAAGGCTTTTGGTATTAAGGAAAAAGCACAAGGAAATGAGATGGGATTATATCCGGTAAAAAGTAATTCCGGAATAGATGTTATGTCCATCAATTTATTGTTGGGTGATGAAACGGATCCGGTAGTTTGGAGAGGCCCGGTTATTGCTGGTACAGTAAAACAATTCTGGTCTGATGTTATATGGAATGATGTGGATTATATGTTTGTAGATATGCCTCCTGGTACAGGAGATGTACCACTTACCGTATTTCAGTCTTTGCCGGTGGATGGAATTATTATAGTTACTTCTCCTCAGGAATTGGTTTCCATGATCGTAGGAAAGGCTGTAAAAATGGCTAAAATGATGAATGTACCTATACTTGGTCTTGTGGAAAATATGTCCTATTTTATTTGTCCGGATTGTGATAAGGAATATCAGATTTTTGGAGAAAGCCATATAGAAGAAGTAGCTAAAAAGTATGAAATTAAAACCTTTGCAAAGCTTCCGATTAATCCAAAGCTTGCCGCTGCTTGTGATAAAGGTATGATCGAGCTGTTTGACGGTGAATGGCTGGATAAGATAGCCGATGTATTAGAACAAAAATAATGATTATAAGATAAGGGGTTTTGCAAAAATATCATTCATTTGCAATCCCCCTTTTTATTCATAATACGTATATTCATGACAATTAAAATTAATTTTTAATTTAATGGTAGTCCAATTGATCTTATTTTAAGGTGAAATTAGTTGCTTCTTTAAAGCCATCGGAATAATGTATTTCATAATCCGAGGTGATAAAGACGGCATAAGTATCCGGAAGGCTATTGATTAATTTAAGCCCCTTTTCCAACCCAAGTGCAAAGCAGGAAGTACTCAGTCCATCCCCATCAACGGATTTCTTTGAAATAATCGTGACGGATATCATACCATTATCATAGGAATAACCGGTTTTCGGATTTAAGATATGATGATATTGAACTCCATTTACGGTAAAACAACGTTCGTAGACGCCGGAAGAAACGATGGAAAGACCATTAATATCCATTACACCGATAATTTCATTGCGGTCTGCAAAGGGTTTTTGAATACCTACATGAAAAGTGGTACCATCCGGTTTTTCACCAATACATAATACATTACCACCAAGATTAATCATGGCGCTGTTTACACCCTTTGACAGCAGGAAGTCTTTAACTTTATCTGCGATATATCCTTTCGCAATAGCACCGAGGTCAATTCCGACCTTGTCTTTGTCAAAGGCTATATTATTTCCGTCCAAATGAAGGTTTTTGTAATTAACGTAGGGAAGAGCTGCTTGAATATCTGTATCAGAAGGAACCACAGGATCAGTGGACGTAAAATCCCAAAGTGAGGTTATCGGTTCAATTGAGATGTCAAAAGCTCCACCCGATAGTTTGCTGTAATACAATCCAAAGTTTAACAGGTCGGACAACTTATCAGAGATTTGATAAAGATCACCCTCGTGAGGTAGAGTACGATTATTTAATTTATATAATTCGCTGGTTTCACTGGTACGAGAATAGATATTTTCCAGTTTCGCAATCAACGCAAAGCACTCATCAAGGATGGTTTCATCCTGTTTATCATACAAATTGATTGTAACTTCGGTATTCAGTAAAAAAGATGATTTTGTAATATATTCTGCATCCTGTGTATCCGTACTGATATTAGAGCTGGTTTTACTGCAGCCGGTTAAGATTACAATTAATATAATACATAGGCCTATATAGTGTTTAATTAATTTTATATTACTATTATTTGTAAGCATGTATTCTCCCTAAATAATTATTAAGATAAGTTACCATTTTTGATCTTTATATCATTGTTTCATTTTAAAAAAGATTAATAGGACTGCCAAGCATTTCATATATAGAATCTGCATATCAGGATATAATACTTAGGGCTCAATATGGTGGGAACACTATCAATTGTACGGAAGTTACTTATCTTTGGCTTAGTATGAGCGAATTACCCACCACTTAATCATTTGATTTGAAGTGGGGGCTTCTGTGAAGTAGTAGTATTTAAGTTTCCACCTATCAGCTAGGCAACCCGTAACTTCACTGGGTTGTCCACGCAACCCTTATCCCTCGCTGAAGTTATCAGTCTGGGAATACCTTTTTGTAATGATTTATCAGCAGTATATATCCGTAGGATGTTTAAGCTGCCATTGATGTCTGCATTGATAGCATCATACATTCTTTGTTGTATACAATGATAAGGTACCATTGCTTTGATGATTGATCATAGGTTACTCTAACCTGCTGCAGGTTTTTAAAATCCACCAGGCTATGCACTTTTTGTGGAAGTGCAAATTTAAGACTGTCCACCTGGAATTTCTTCTGCATGGCTTTACTTAACGACAGCATAAGGGTATCCTCTTTCACCCTGACAGCAAGGTTGGTAAAGATGATTTCATTTTTCCTGCTGTCGGTATTCTTATACTTCGGGGGTTTTGGCATGCCTTTGTATTTGGTAGGATGTGCTTTAAAATCATCCAACGAACGAAAATATGACTTCCAGTTCTTTTCAAGGACCTTCAAACACTGCTGATAGTTATGGCTGTGGAGATATTCCTTATGCCAGTTTCCGGCATGGTGAGTATTCATATCCACATATGATTTAAAACCATTTTCTGTCAGATCATAGTTAGCAGCATTATATAATTTTGTGGTGTGGAAACTAAGCTCCTCGGTGATAGCAAGAGATTCGGCTGAGAAGTTTGGTTTAAATGGAAAAGATAGCTTCATTATTTTCACCTTCCTTATGTAATATTATACCACAAAAGAAAGAAAAATACAAACGTTTGTTTGGTGACTATTGTAACAATCTACAGTATACAGTATCTTTGTAGTATTTTTGTAGACAGCAATTCAGCTCCCACCTAAGAGGAAGGATTCTTCTTACTGATAAATGATAAAAAAAGCATTATTCATATGCTGAATTCACGATAATAAAATGCTTGCGATTGTCATACTATCTTGACATCTAAATAGGATACGATTAATATTGACCATGTAAAATATGAAGTATATAACAAGAACAGACAGTCGGAGGTGATTATGATAAAAAAGAATGATTTCATATTAGTCGGTGCGGTAATCATAATCTGTCTGGGAGTTTTAATATTTATAAATGCTACAAAAAAGGAAGGCAGCAAGGTGATTATTACAATTGATGGAGAAGTATATGATACACTTTATTTAAACGAAGATACGTCATATACTATCAAAGGAGAAAAAGGAGCCTATAATACCTTCGAAATAAAGGACGGATATGTTAATATGTTAGATGCAAGCTGTCCGGACAAGCTTTGCGTAAAGCAAAAGGATATACATTATAATCATGAAACGATAGTTTGCCTACCCAATAAGGTTGTGATAGAAGTGGTTGGAGGCGAGGATGATGATATTGATATGATAGCAAATTAAATGACTGGTTCGGGTGTTATAAGTCGGATTAGTATAGTGTAAAGAATATTTGTTTTATAAAACGTTTAAAGGATATATAATTCAATGTTTTATACAAAACAAAATAATAATTTGATTTGAAACAAAGATCAGTTATTCGAAATGATGAATAACTGATCTTTTTATTTCTCTTTTATTGAATGAATTATAGTAGCACTTAGCTGATCAAAACATATCATTGTAATATCAAGATAATATGGAGGCTAGTGTGAAAAATCAAGATTTTTCACACGGCGAATTTATGCTGACGCCCAAATTTGCGGTGTTTCGGCAGAATGGAGGATTTATGGAGGATTATAAGGGAAACCGATTACCGATGATAGGAGATATGGCTCCTGCCTTTCATGCAGTAACGACTCAGGGAGAGATAAATTTTCCAAATGATTATAGTGGAAAGTGGGTGGTTTTATTCAGCTACCAAGCTGATTTTACACCGGTTTGTACTACGGAATTAATGACATTTGCTTCAATGATAAAAGAGTTCAAGGAGCTTGATACCGAACTAATTGGTTTATCAATAGATTCAGTCTATTCCCATATTGCCTGGCTGCGTAAAATAAGAGAACTTTCCTGGAAGGACATAAAGCATGTTGATATCACCTTTCCTTTGATTGCTGATATAACAAGGGAAACAGCGGAAAAATATGCGATGCTTCTTAATGTTAATTCGGTTAAACAGATGTTTAGAGCGGTATTTATTATCGATCCGGAGGGAAAGATAAGGGCAACTCTTTGTTATCCAACAACAATTGGACGAAACATTCAGGAAATTAAACGTATCGTTATGGCAGTGCAGAAAGCTGATTGGGAAAAGGCCGCAACCCCTGCTGATTGGATACCGGGCGAGGATGTTATGCTGCCACCACCAGGAACTTATGGAGCAGCAACGGATAGAATGGAAAAAGTGAATGAGAATATGTATTGCTTGGATTGGTTTTTAAGCTTCAAACAGTCAAACGAAATCTCTGAAACACAGGAAAATGAACCGGAAGCTAACCCATTTCCATCCGCATACCCTACCAGAAGGCGATCAAATAATCGAAGATAAGAAAATCAAAGTCAGGCTTTTTATAGAATAAAACTGATATATTTGAACTTAAAGGAACAATATAATAAGATACATAGTGGAAAATATTTACTTTCTATGGTAAGATTAGAATTACAATTTCAATAAGCACTCGACTGCAGTATTCTCGAAATGCCTAATTTGCAATGGGAATCAAATTAGGCATAGGACGAAGAGTATCGGTAAGATAAATCATAAGGATAGCAAAGGTGGTCTAAAAAATAATTTGAGTAGTAGAGGGGAGCTATTTTTCAAATGAAAAAAATTATGTTGGTATTTGGGACAAGGCCGGAAGCAATCAAGATGTGTCCACTTGTAAATGAACTCAAAACCCGGCCAAATGCTAAGATTATTGTATGTGTGACTGGTCAGCATCGGCAAATGCTGGATCAGGTTTTGGAAGTATTCCATGTTATTCCAAATTATGATTTATCCATCATGCAGGAAAAGCAAACCCTCTTTGATGTAACAACGAATATATTAAATCAAATAGAGAAGGTTCTCGTGGTTGAACAGCCGGATGTGGTTCTGGTGCATGGGGACACTACAACCACCTTTGTAACAGCATTGGCATGTTTTTATCTACAGCTTCCGATAGGACATGTAGAAGCAGGGTTGCGAACGTATCAAATATATTCGCCGTATCCGGAGGAATTTAACCGACAGGCGGTTGGCATAATGGCTAATTATCATTTTGCTCCTACTGAAATGGCTAAGAATAACCTAATTAAAGAAGGTAAAAATCCAGCAAGTGTTTATATTACAGGAAATACAGCAATAGATGCATTAAAATTTACGGTGAAACAAGAATATTTTCATGAACAGCTTGATTGGGCATCGGATAGCAGATTACTCCTACTTACTGCTCACAGAAGGGAAAATCTTGGTGAACCTATGCATCAGATGTTTCGGGCTATCAAGAAAATTGTAGAGGAAAATCAGGATATTAAGGTTCTATACCCGATTCATCTTAATCCCGTAGTAAGAGAAACAGCCTATCAAATCTTTGGCAAGGAAGAGAGAATTCGTTTGATAGAACCACTGGATGTATTGGATTTTCATAACTTTCTTGCAAGAGCATATCTGATATTGACGGATAGTGGAGGCATTCAGGAGGAAGCACCGAGCCTTGGTAAGCCGGTACTTGTCATGAGAAACACAACCGAGCGTCCGGAAGGCATTAAAGCTGGAACTCTTAAGCTTGTTGGAACCAAGGAGAAAGAAATTTATAATTCAATTCATATATTATTGAATAATAAGGAAGAATATGATAAAATGGGCAAAGCCAGCAACCCATATGGTGATGGGTATGCGTGTAAAAGAATTGCTGATATACTTTTAGAATAGAGATATGAGTAAGGGGGCTTAGTTAAAGCCCCTTTATTTATTATTGGAGGTCAAATCCTCCAAAGAACATGGAGG
>JAQUYQ010000018.1:0-3983 GCA_028691795.1 Herbinix sp. | reverse complement strand
TTTTACTTAGTGCTATTTTTCATAAAAGGATTAAGAAGTTAAATAAAGATTATTTTATAAAAGGCGGGATTATTGGTGTCTGCCTGTTCTTAGCATACAGCTTACAGACCATAGGCATTACGGATACCACACCGGGGAAAAATGCATTTTTAACTGCTATATACTGCGTACTTGTACCTTTCTTATTCTGGGCTGTGGATAAGAAAAAGCCGGATAACTTTAATATCATTGCTGCTTTCGTAAGTATTATTGGAATTGGTTTTGTATCGCTTAATGGAAATTTTACTATTCGCGTGGGAGATTCCTTCACCTTGGCAGGTGGGGTAATTTATGCAGCCCATATGGTAGCGGTAGCGAAGTTTGGAAAGGATAAAGATCCGATTTTACTTACTATACTTCAATTTGGTTATGCCGCTGTATTTTCCTGGATTGTTGCATTGCTATTCGAGGATTTCCCGAGCGAGTGGAGTGTTGGAACAATTACCGGAATACTTTATCTTGCAGTATTTGCAACATCGATTGCATTATTACTTCAAAATGTTGGTCAAAAGTATACCAACCCGGCACCCGCAGCGATTATACTTAGTTTAGAATCTGTCTTTGGAGTTTTATTTTCTGTAATTTTTTATCATGAATCGATAACGTTACGTTTATTTTTGGGATTTTTATTAATATTCTTTGCTGTTATTATTTCTGAAACGAAGCTGTCTTTTCTATTTAAAAATAAAAAAGTTGAGATTATATCGGAAGATAATTAATAATACTATGAATTCATGACAAGGGAATAGGCTTGCCTATAAATGTAATTTCAATTTAAGTATCATAATATAAGTCAGTAAATTATTTTGGGATGAATAGGTAAATACGTATGTCCATCCTAACGATATCTACTGATTTATTTTTGTATCAGAAGTAAATTATTAAGACAAGATTGAATTCCTATTAGTCCCATGGTATTATAGTATATAATATTCCCATACAGGGATACTAAGGAGGTTGTATCATGAAGATTTCGACAAAGGGAAGATATGCGTTACGGCTCATGTTGGATCTGGCTTTAAATAATACAGGTGAGTACATTACAATAAAAAGTATAGCTGCTAGGCAGGATATATCCGAAAAATATTTAGAACAGATTATTTCCCTGTTAAACCGAGCAGGATATGTAAAAAGTGTTCGTGGTGCCCAGGGCGGGTACAAATTAATGAAGAATCCGGAGGAATATACGGTTGGTATGATACTTCGACTAACGGAAGGCAGTCTTGCACCAGTTGATTGTCTTGATGAAGAAACCAATGAGTGTAATCGTAGTAACGGATGTGTGACCAGAGAAGTTTGGGTAGAATTATATGATGCAATCACATCCGTCGTCGATCGAATTACTCTACAGGATTTGGTTAATAAACATAGGAATAAGGTACCCTATGATTTTTCAATATAGTAATATTGTTTATAATTCTAGAATTAAAATTTACTTAGAAATAAAATAGATTTGTTTTACTTAGAATCAAAATTATATTATTTAACCTAAAATCAAAATTATTTTATTTTACTTGACAAATAATTCTCGTAGGTATATTATAAAAACATTAAATCATAGTATAACGGTATGAATACTATAATATACATAAATTATTAATCAAATGGAGGGTATTAATATGGCAAATGAAAAGAAATTACATTTTGAAACCTTACAGCTTCATGTAGGACAGGAAAAACCAGATAGTGCAACCGATGCGAGAAGCGTACCGATTTATCAGACTACCTCCTATGTATTCGCTAATTCAGCTAAGGCAGAAGGTAGATTTAATTTAAGTGAAGGTGGTAATATTTACACAAGATTAATGAATCCTACCTCTGATGTTTTTGAACAAAGAATTGCAGCACTAGAAGGCGGTGTTGCAGCACTTGCAACTTCTTCAGGAGCAGCGGCCATTACTTATGCAATACAGAATATTGCCCATGCAGGAGATCATATTGTATCAGCTCAGACAATATATGGTGGTACTTATAATTTGTTCGCACATACCTTAACCGATTTCGGAATTACAACAACCTTTGTTGACCCAGATGATTTATCTAATTTTGAAAAAGCAATCCGACCAAATACCAAAGCTATTTTTATTGAAAGCTTAGGTAATCCGAATTCCAGTATCATTGATTTAGAAAAGGTAGCAGCGATTGCACATAGTCATAAAATACCGTTGATCGTTGATAATACTTTTGCAACACCTTACTTATTACGTCCAATTGAATACGGTGCTGATGTTGTTGTACATTCTGCAACAAAATTCATCGGAGGACATGGAACTACAATTGGTGGTGTGATTATTGACAGTGGTAAATTTGATTGGGAGGGTTCCGGAAAGTTCCCATCACTGACCGAACCAAATCCAAGCTATCATGGCGTACAATTTACGAAAGCGGTTGGTGCTTTAGCATATATTATAAAAATCAGAGTTACCTTAATGAGAGATACTGGTTCAACAATCAGTCCGTTTAGCTCCTTCTTGTTCCTGCAGGGATTAGAAACCTTATCACTACGTGTAGAACGTCATGTATATAATGCATTAAAGGTTGTAGAATTCTTAAATAATCATCCTCAGGTAGAAAAAGTAAACCATCCATCCTTACCGGATAATCCATATCATGAATTATATGAAAGATATTTCCCTCAAGGGGCAGGTTCTATCTTTACTTTTGAAATTAAAGGAGATGCGGTTACAGCAAAGGCATTTATTGATAAATTGCAGATATTCTCCTTGCTGGCTAATGTTGCAGATGTTAAGTCACTTGTAATTCACCCAGCAAGTACTACTCATTCTCAGATGAATGAAGAAGAGTTATTATCATCAGGAATTAAGCCGAATACCATCCGTTTATCAATTGGAACGGAACATATTGAGGATATTATTGATGATTTGACACAGGCATTTGATCGGAATTTGGAGGCAAATTATGGCGGAATTTAAAAAAAGAATTACGGAGCTAATTGGAAATACACCTTTACTTGAGTTAGCAAATTACAATAATAATCATCAGTTGGATGCAAAGATTGTAGCCAAATTGGAGTATTTTAATCCGGGCGGAAGCGTGAAGGACCGTATTGCCAAGAAAATGATTGAAGAGGCTTTAAAAAGCGGCGAAATCAACCAAGATACGGTAATCATTGAGCCAACCAGTGGAAATACCGGAATTGGGCTTGCAAGTGTTTGTGCCAGCTATGGCTTAAAATTAATCATAGCTATGCCAGAGACGATGAGCGTCGAGCGTAGGAATTTAATGAAAGCTTATGGTGCTGAACTTGTATTGACAGAAGGTTCTAAGGGAATGAAGGGTGCAGTAGATAAGTCATTAGAAATTAAGAACGAAATACCGAACAGTTTTATTCCTTCCCAATTTGAGAATCCAAATAATCCAAAGGTTCACGAAGAAACTACCGGTGTTGAGATTTGGGATGAGACCGAGGGTCAGGTTGATATTTTTGTTGCAGGTGTAGGTACTGGCGGAACAGTATCCGGTGTTGGTGCTTATTTAAAATCAAAGAATCCTAATATTCAAATTATTGCAGTAGAACCAGCAGATTCACCTTTACTGACAGAAGGCCACTCAGGAGCTCATAAGATTCAGGGATTAGGTCCCAATTTTGTACCAAATACATTAAATAGAAATATTTATAATGAAATTATTACAGTTACGAATGAGAATGCATTTGAAACGGGCAGGGAAATTGCCAAAAAAGAAGGTGTTCTTGTAGGAATTTCCTCCGGAGCGGCGCTCTGGGCAGCGACGAAAGTTGCAAAAAGACCAGAAAATGCAGGTAAGTTGATTGTTGTATTGCTTCCTGATACTGGGGAGAGATATTTATCAACACCAATGTTCTCTTGATTTATAAACCTATAATAAAAATTGCAGACGTATTTACTTGTTAAATTATAAAGAGGCATAGTTACCTAGATGATAACTATGCCTCTTTTATTGTT
>JAQUYQ010000017.1:28337-31417 GCA_028691795.1 Herbinix sp. | reverse complement strand
TTTTTAAACTCTCGGTAATTCATCGAAACCCTTTTGAAGATCTGCATCAGTAGGAATATAATCTGTCATACTTCCATTAAGATAAGCGTTATAAGCAGTCATATCAAAATATCCTGTTCCGGTTAGACCAAAGAGAATTGTCTTAGCTTCTCCTGTTTCCTTGCATTTAAGAGCTTCATCAATTGCACCACGGATTGCGTGAGCTGATTCCGGTGCAGGAAGAATAGTTTCCTGTTTTGCAAAGAATACGGCAGCTTCAAAAACCTTAGTCTGTTCAACTGAAATTGCCTCCATATATCCATCATGATACAACTTGGAAAGGATTGGAGACATTCCGTGATATCTTAAGCCACCAGCATGGTTAGCGGATGGCATGAAGCTGCTACCGAGGGTATACATTTTAGCAAGAGGAGTAACTCTACCGGTATCACAGAAATCATAGGCATATTTACCTCTGGTAAAGGATGGACAGGAAGCAGGTTCAACAGCAATGATTCTAGGATTAGCTTTTCCTGATAATTTGTCCTGCATAAATGGAGCAATCAGTCCACCTAAGTTGGAACCACCGCCGGCACAGCCGATAACGATATCCGGATATTCATCTAATAATTCCATGGCCTGCTTTGATTCTAAACCAATAATGGATTGGTGTAATAGTACCTGGTTTAATACGGAACCGAGTACATAACGGTATCCAGGTGTGGAAACAGCTTTCTCAACAGCTTCTGAGATAGCGCATCCAAGGCTTCCACCAGTGGTAGGATTTTTGGCTAAAATCATTTTACCAACTTGTGTTGTATCACTTGGGCTGGGGATAATTTCAGCATCGAAGGTCTGCATTACGGATTTACGGAAAGGTTTCTGCTCATACGATACCTTAACCATATATACGGTGAGGGGAAGATTATAATAAGAACAAGCTTCCGAAAGGGCAGTACCCCACTGACCAGCACCGGTTTCTGTGGTAAGACCTTTAAGTCCCTGCTCCTTTGCATAATATGCCTGTGCGATAGCAGAATTTAATTTATGGCTTCCTGAAGTATTGTTACCTTCAAATTTGTAGTAGATTTTAGCAGGGGTTCCCAAAGCTTTTTCTAAATTATAAGCACGGATTAATGGCGAAGGACGATACATCTTATAAAAATCCTGAATTTCCTCTGGAATATCAATGTATCTAGTAGTATTGTCCATTTCCTGTTGTGCAAGTTTCTCACAAAAAATAGGATACAATTCTTCAACCTCGCAAGGTTTTAGTGTTCCAGGATTTAAAATGGGATCGGGCAGTTCCTTCATATCAGCTCTTAAATTGTACCATTGTTTTGGCATCTGATCTTCTGTCAGATAAAGTCTGTGTGGAATTTTCTTTGGCATTTTCCAATTCTCCTTTTCGTTTTGTAAAAGGAGAATTTTTCTCCTTTCGAGTTTTCGTTTTGCAGTAAATAAATTTAACTTAAGGAATCATTTCTTGTTTAATGGATTAATATACTTGTGTCTTGAATTTTAAGTATAAAAAAAGCCCTTGTCTCAGTAAAATTTACTGGGACAAAAGCTAATATTCGCTTCTGCGGTACCACCCGGTTTGGTGCTTGTGCACCCTCTCATTCCATATACTTTAATATATGCTCCCTTGTTAACGGATGAAGGTTCCGTCAGGCATTACTTGACAGCTGAGCTGTCTTTCTTCCCACCCTCGTAAGCCCATTCAATATCGTGTTATTACTGCAATCGCACCACCTGCAGCTCTCTGAAAATAATCAGCTATATTTACTCTTCTTACTCAACGGTTTTTTTATATAGTCACAAGTTGATTAGATTAAAATCAATCGTCAATTTATAGTATATACAGGATAGAATAAATTGTCAACTGACAATTTAAACGAAACATTTTGTGTATTTAAACGAAACATTTTGTCATTTTGAATTATAATATTGTTCTAAGCACTTCTCCATTTCAAGCTTAATTTTATCCTTAAGGGACGGGGGATTTAAAACCTTTACACCAGAACCGAATTGCATAATCCATCGGATTAATTCTTCCGTAACAGCAGTATTTCGGATAAAGGTAATGCCGCTTTCTGTTTCAAAGATTTCATCGGCCAGATCGGCCTCGTATTCCTGTATGTATTTTGCTGTTTGCCCCTCAAAAGAAAGAATGATTTGTTCGATAACATTGCCGGACAAATGGATGAATTTATTACGAGCTCTTTTAAGGTAATAATCCTCAGGAACGAGAAAGGTATCTTCAAGTAGTGTAATTGCCTTAATCCGGGATACGCGAAAATCGCGAAGATCATTACGAAGTTCACAATAGCCAACTACATTTAAGGCTCCATCATTAATTAATAGTTCATAAGGTCGGATGATGCGTATCGTATCCTCATCCTGGCCGAAGCTGTGATAGATGATACGAACTTTCATCTTATTTCGGATCGCTGTTTGAAGACGATCTTCAACCTCGGGATTAATCTCATCAGTAATATAATCATTGGTATTAATCGTAACCAGTCCGGAAAAATGCTTGATAAACTCTCGATTTAAATTGGTAGTATTATCGAGCAGCTTATAAATTAATTCTTGGGAGGTCTTTCCCATCGCCATATACTGGTAGGGTTTTAGAAGCTCAAGAATAAACGCAAGCGAGATAAGCTCGGGTGAGGTAAAGGTGATGTCCCTTAGACGAAATTTGTCAGCAGTATAATAGGTCTTGCCGTTACGCTCTTCCTCAGAAATGAAGCAGATTCCGGATAAGCTGTCAATATCTCGGCTAATTGTTTTCTTGTCAACGATAACATCCCATTTTTCTAAAGAAGCATGTATATCATTGATTGTATATCCACGCTTATTTTCTGAAAGCAGTAATAAGATAAATATCTGCCTTTCTGTCTGAGCCATATCCTTCATAAGTAACCTCCCTGACTATCCGTTCCTTACTTGTATAAGATTAGTTCAACCTGATTTTTATTCTGTAATTTATGTAATGTTTACCTATATATTACTATAAGAAGAATAAATATTCAAGTTGTTAAAGTCATCTCCTTCCATGGTAAAATCGCCTTTACTTTGATTAGATTAGTGATTGT
>JAQUYQ010000017.1:0-28237 GCA_028691795.1 Herbinix sp. | reverse complement strand
TGATTCTCCATAAAAAATCCTTGACAATTTACAAACAAAAAAGTATAATCATTTAGCGTGCAGGTTTCTGCATGTTATGTATTTTTTATGCGCTTTTTGTTGATGCTTATAGAGTGTTCAAAAAAGCCTACTAAAACCACAGAATTCATTATGAATGACAAGCAAATAGTCTTGCCTATAAAATTTCAGGAGGTGAAAAATTAATGCCCACATTTAACCAGTTAGTAAGAAAAGGAAGAAAGACAGTAGAGTACAAATCAACTTCTCCTGCTTTACAAAAAGGATTTAACTCCTTAAATAAGAAGCAAACCGATATCTCTGCACCTCAAAAGAGAGGCGTTTGTACAGCAGTTAGAACAGCTACTCCTAAGAAGCCTAACTCAGCGCTTCGTAAGATTGCCAGAGTACGTCTTTCCAACGGAATCGAAGTAACAAGCTATATCCCAGGTGAAGGTCACAACCTTCAGGAGCATAGCGTTGTTCTGATCAGAGGTGGTAGAGTAAAGGATTTACCTGGTACTCGTTATCACATCGTCAGAGGTACACTTGATACAGCAGGCGTTGCTAAGAGAAGACAGGCACGTTCTAAGTACGGTGCTAAGAGACCGAAAGAAGCTAAAAAATAATACTAATTTAAGACAAGCGAATTTATTCACTTGTATATGACAGTGAATTTTGATTCATATGTATACTACAAGCGATTACGTAACAAGTGAGTTTCTAAATTTACTTGGTAATCAATTCGGCTTGTATAAAGTTAAGTGCCGGATTAATTTTTTATTTCCGTTTATTTTGTATTTCTGTGGGTTACAAGGTATGGAAAAATGAAGTTAAACTGAGCACGAACACAAGCAATCAGATAAATGTAATGTTTATCTATTTGTGAGTACCGTAGAATTAATAACTAACGAATTAAAGATTCGTTTGCGGGTAGAAGATTCGTTTACGAATAGTTTTATTCGTTAAGATTTGTTAAGGAGGGAAGAACCGTGCCTAGAAAAGGACATATACAAAAAAGAGATGTTTTAGTTGATCCTTTATACAATAATAAAGTTGTAACAAAGCTCATCAACAACATTATGTTAGACGGTAAGAAGGGTACTGCCCAGAAGATCGTATACGGAGCATTTGATAAAGTTGCTGCCAAGACAGGTAAGGATGCCGTTGAGGTGTTCGAAGAAGCAATGAACAATATCATGCCCGTACTTGAAGTTAAAGCAAGACGTATTGGTGGAGCAACTTATCAGGTACCGATCGAGGTTAGACCGGAAAGAAGACAAGCGCTTGCACTTCGTTGGATAACATTGTTTACTCGTAAAAGAGGCGAGAAAACAATGCAGGATAGACTTGCAAATGAAATTATGGATGCAGCTAACAATACTGGTGCATCTGTAAAAAGAAAAGAAGATATGCATAAGATGGCTGATGCTAATAAGGCATTTGCACATTACAGATGGTAAGATGATATTATCATAGCATGTCCTTCTTCTATATTGAACACATGATACTTGAGAATTGATTTTTATCATTCTTTGTTGTTTAAAGATTAAGGAGGAATTATCCTTGGCTGGAAGAGAATATCCGTTAGAGAGAACTAGAAATATCGGTATTATGGCGCATATCGATGCGGGTAAGACAACACTTACCGAGCGAATCCTGTACTATACCGGTGTTAACTACAAGATTGGTGATACTCATGAAGGTACTGCAACCATGGACTGGATGGAGCAGGAACAAGAACGTGGTATTACAATCACATCAGCGGCAACTACATGTCATTGGACCCAGGAATTTGAGCATAACAAGATCCCTGGTGCGTTAGAACACCGCATCAATATCATTGACACACCTGGTCACGTAGATTTTACCGTTGAGGTAGAGCGTTCCTTACGTGTACTTGATAGTGCGGTTGGTGTATTTTGTGCAAAAGGTGGCGTTGAACCGCAGTCTGAGACCGTATGGCGTCAAGCTGATAAATATAATGTACCTAGAATGGCATTTGTTAATAAAATGGATATCTCTGGTGCAGATTTCTACAACGTTGTAAGTATGATTAAGAGCAGATTGGGTAAGAATCCGGTTCCGATTCAATTGCCGATCGGTAAAGAAGATTTCTTCAAGGGAATTATCGATTTATTTGAGATGAAAGCTTATTATTATATTGATGATAAGGGCGAGCAGATTGAGATTAAAGAGATTCCTGACGATATGAAGGAAGAGGCAGAAATTTACAGAACAGCAATGATCGAGTCCATCTGTGAGACAGATGATGTTTTGATTGAGAAGTTCTTAGAGGGTGAAGAACCAACAACTGAGGAACTTAAAGCAGCGTTAAGAAGAGCTACAATTAGAACAGAGATTATCCCTGTATGCTGCGGTTCCGCATATAAAAATAAAGGTGTTCAGAAATTATTGGATGCCGTTATCGAATTTTTACCTGCTCCTACTGATATCCCTGATATCAAGGGTGTTGATGAAGATGGTAATGATGTTATCAGAAAGTCTTCCGATGAGGAACCTTTCGCAGCATTAGCATTTAAGATTATGGCCGATCCTTTCGTAGGTAAGCTAGCATTCTTCAGAGTTTATTCCGGTACCATCAATTCTGGTTCCTATGTATTAAACTCTACGAAGGGCAAGAAAGAACGTATTGGACGTATTTTGCAGATGCATGCTAACAAAAGAGAAGACCTTGATAAGGTTTACTCTGGTGATATCGCTGCAGCAGTAGGTTTTAAGTCTACTACAACTGGTGATACTATCTGTGATGAAAAGCATCCGGTTATTCTTGAATCCATGGTATTCCCAGAGCCTGTTATCCATATTGCTATTGAGCCTAAGACTAAAGCTGGTCAGGATAAGATGGGTGAATCTCTTGCAAAACTTGCAGAAGAAGATCCTACCTTCAGAGCTTATACCGATGAAGAAACAGGTCAGACAATTATCGCTGGTATGGGTGAGCTTCACCTTGAAATCATCGTTGACAGACTTCTTCGTGAATATAAAGTAGAAGCTAATGTTGGTGCACCTCAAGTTGCATATAAGGAAAGCTTTACTAAGACTGTTGAAGTTGATAGCAAGTACGCTAAGCAGTCAGGTGGTCGTGGTCAGTACGGTCATTGTAAGGTGCGCTTTGAGCCTATGGATGCCAATGCAGATAAGGTATACGAATTCGTAAACGCTATTACTGGTGGTGCTATTCCGAAGGAATACATCCCTGCAGTTGATGCTGGTATTCAGGAAGCAACAAAAGCTGGTGTACTTGGCGGTTATCAGGTACTTGGTATCAAAGCTACTTGCTACGATGGTTCTTATCATGAAGTTGACTCTAGTGAAATGGCATTTAAGATTGCTGGTTCTATGGCATTCAAGGATGCGATGCATAAGGGTGGAGCCGTCCTTCTCGAGCCTATCATGAGAGTAGAAGTTACTGTTCCTGAGGATTACATGGGTGATGTTATTGGTGATATCAGCTCCCGTCGTGGTCGTATCGAAGGTACAGAAGACATCAATGGTATAAAGTTAATCAGAGGATTCGTTCCGTTGTCTGAGATGTTTGGATACTCCACAACCCTTCGTTCTAAGACACAGGGCCGTGGTGCATACTCCATGTTCTTCGCATCATACGAACAAGTTCCGAAGAATGTACAAGAAAAGGTTTTATCTACAAAAGGTAAATAATCGGTTTCTTGGTGTTTAAGACAATACAAGATGAACTCAAATTAGTTCACTTGTCATAATAAGTTATAAAAAAGTTGATTTATCAATTGTTTATGCTTGAAAATATTTCTAAGTTGAAATATAATTAGGCGTATGAGACAATAAAAACAAAATCATTTGCTTATAAGCATTTAATTATTTTAAGGAGGACGTTGTAAAATGGCAAAGGCTAAATTTACAAGAAACAAACCACATTGTAATATTGGTACTATCGGTCACGTTGATCATGGTAAAACAACTCTTACAGCAGCTATTACTAAGACTCTTCATGAAAGACTTGGAACCGGTGAGGTTATTGCATTCGATCAGATCGATAAGGCTCCAGAAGAGAAGGCGAGAGGTATAACAATATCAACAGCTCACGTTGAGTATGAATCAAAGAACAGACATTATGCACACGTTGACTGTCCTGGACATGCTGACTATGTAAAGAACATGATCACTGGTGCTGCACAGATGGATGGTGCTATCCTCGTTGTTGCTGCTACTGATGGTGTTATGGCTCAGACAAAAGAGCACATCTTACTTTCCCGTCAGGTAGGTGTTCCTTATATCGTTGTTTTCATGAACAAATGTGATATGGTTGATGATCCTGAACTTCTTGAATTAGTAGAGATGGAAGTTAGAGATTTATTAAATGATTACGAATTCCCTGGCGATGATACACCAATCATCCAAGGTTCTGCTCTTAAGGCTCTTGAAGATCCAAGCAGCTCTTGGGGAGATAAAATTATTGAATTATTTGATGCAGTTGATAGCTGGATCCCAGATCCTGTTAGAGATACAGATAAGCCTTTCTTAATGCCTGTAGAGGACGTATTCTCCATCACTGGCCGTGGTACAGTTGCTACCGGTCGTGTTGAGCGTGGTGTTCTTCATGTATCTGAGGAAGTTGAAATCGTTGGTATCAAAGAAGAAAATCGTAAAGTTGTTTGTACTGGTATCGAAATGTTCAGAAAGCTTCTTGATGAAGCTCAAGCTGGTGATAATATCGGTGCACTTCTTCGTGGTGTTCAGAGAAATGAAATCGAAAGAGGACAGGTTCTTTGCAAACCAAACTCAATCAAATGTCACAAGAAATTTACAGCTCAGGTTTACGTATTAACAAAAGAAGAAGGTGGACGTCATACTCCTTTCTTCAATAACTACAGACCTCAGTTCTATTTCAGAACAACAGACGTAACAGGTGTATGTAACCTTCCTGAAGGCGTAGAGATGTGTATGCCTGGCGATAACATCGAGATGAATATCGAATTAATTCATCCAATCGCTATGGAGCAAGGTTTAGGTTTCGCTATCCGTGAGGGTGGTAGAACAGTAGGTTCCGGTAAGGTTGCTACAATCATTGCTTAATTAAAAATTGCTATCATAACAATGTATAAATAATCCCCAGACTTTGGTCTCTGGGGATTATTTTTCAATATAAGACGAATATAAAGTAGCCTTTAAGGCGAGCCGGAAATATCGTTCAGTTGATGGGAGTGTCATATAGATAGATTGACAAAAAGATTATGGGAATCTATAATGTGATGTCAGACGGATTATTGACTGAAGCTATGACTCTTTCAGTGATGCCGTCGGTATAGGTGATGATGAGATATATCTAGGAGGATAAAACATGCGTAAAAACTTGGTAATATTTGATGTAGACGGTCTGGTTCTTAATACAGAATTTCAATGGCAGAGGGCGTGGAAAACAATCGGAAAGCAATACAATTGCCCAGAATTTGAAAATGTATTTGCAAAAGTAGTAGGAGTCAGTGGAAAAGCGGTAGACGAGGTTGTAGGCAAAGCGTTGCCTACCTATACAAAAGAGCAAAGAGAAACGATGTGCAAAGAAGCCAGAGAATTGGGCAGGGAATATCTGGAGCAAGGCATCGAAACTATGCCTGGTCTTACTGAATTATTGGATTATCTTGACAAGATTGGTCTTTGTAAAGCGGTTGCGACCACGACTTGTCGGGCAGACACAAAAAAACGCCTGGAAAAATTAGGTTTATATAATCGATTTGACTATATCTTGTGTGGCGATGAAGTGGTCAATCGTAAACCAGACCCTGAGATTTATCTAAAAGTACTGCAGGGGATGCAACGGAGGCCGGAAGAGGCTCTGGTATTAGAAGACACCGGCCACGGTGTTCGTTCCGCTCATGCTGCAGGCATTGATGTCATTATGGTTCCATCTATCAATCCGCCTACGCCAGAAGAGCAAACAATGGTATATGATGTCAAGAATAATCTTTATGAAGTAATGGAAATGATTAAGAATATAGGAACTGTTTCAAAAGGAAATAATAAAGGAAAATAGTGCCGATTCTTATTTCAGATTGTAGCTGGCAAAATATGGGCAACACAAAATCAGTAATTAGTATGTTCCTGTATAGTTGCTACGATCATTGCATGGTATTGGTTTCTCATTAATAATTGTCTTAATAAAAAGAAAGTCTAAGTTCTTGTATAAGTACTTAGGCTTTATTGTCATGTGTATGGTAAAATTTCTTTAAAATAAATACAATTTGCTTTATACTTAATTAAAATTAAATGTTATGTCGATATATAATCAAACCTTATTATTAAATAAATCATACTGGAGTTTAATCTGGTAAATAATAACCGCAAGAAAACGTAAGATTAAACCAGTAGCAAGTATAAAAATGGGCAATTTATTTAAGAAGACATTTATATTCTCTGTATTACTATAATTAATCTGCCAAAGACAGATTAATATTATGGAAATAAAATATGATGCTGAATTAGCGACATAACTCATTTTTGAATAATTATATTTCCTTTTTAGATTATTTAATTGAAAAGGATTATCGAGCATAATATCCCTAATAATTTTATTGTTATATTTTTGGGCATAATCCTTGAGAGCAAACGAAAAAATGGGTGGTAGAAAATTAAGAAAAAGAAAGATATAAAATGAAGAAATAGGTCGCCGCAAAGCTCCAAGATAGAGAGTAACAAAACCCAAAATAATGTTAAAGTAATACTTGCTAAGAATTAAGGCTCTATATTTAGAGATGGCTCTGATTTCATTTTTCATAATAATAGACTTTTCATTCATCTGTTATACTCCTCTTGTGTCCTGTTTGATTTAGTGTCAGGTAATATATAAGTCATAATATCCTTTTATTATAGTATATTTTAAATGAAGCTACAATTGTATATTGATAATTAAAAAATAGATCAAAAAATGAGTCTTTATGAAGACAGTTTTTATGTTTATAAAATTTCCTTTGAAAATTACGGATAAACCGTATATAATATAAACATGTATGTTTAAGTTGCCGAAGATTGGAAGAAAATAAATAGAGTATATTAAAAATTCAAATTGAAATAGATATCGGAAGCTTCAAATTAATTAATAGAAAAGACATATGATCATGCAACAGCATGAGATGGAAAGGAGATAAATTATGTTAGGTAGTGATATAGGAATTGACTTAGGTACTGCCAGTGTATTAGTTTATATAAAAGGAAAAGGAGTTGTGTTAAAAGAACCATCGGTTGTTGCTTTTGACAGAGACTCAAATAAGATAAAAGCAATCGGCGAAGAGGCTAGATTGATGCTAGGTAGAACACCCGGTAACATCGTAGCGGTTCGTCCGTTAAGACAGGGTGTTATTTCTGATTATACTGTAACAGAAAAAATGTTAAAATATTTTATCCAGAAGGCGGTTGGCAGACAGAGATTTAGAAAGCCAATTATCAGTGTTTGTGTACCTAGTGGTGTTACTGAAGTTGAAAAGAAGGCAGTTGAGGATGCAACTTATGCTGCTGGCGCGCGAGCTGTTCATATCATTGAAGAACCGATTGCGGCTGCAATTGGCGCAGGGATTGACATCTCCAGACCTTGCGGTAACATGATTGTCGATATCGGAGGCGGAACAACAGATATTGCAGTTATTTCCCTTGGTGGTACCGTTGTAAGTACCTCTGTAAAAATAGCAGGGGATGATTTTGACGATGCCATTGTGAGATTTATGAGAAAGAAACACAATCTTCTGATAGGTGAAAGAACTGCAGAAGATATTAAAATAAAAATTGGTTCTGCTTATCGCAGACCAGAATCGGTATCTATGGAGGTTAGAGGACGTAATTTAGTAACCGGACTTCCTAAAACAATAGCCGTCACTTCAGAGGAGACAGAAGAAGCATTAAAAGAGACTACTTCACAGATTGTAGAAGCAGTTCATAGTGTTCTTGAGAAGACTCCTCCAGAACTTGCAGCAGATATTGCAGACAGAGGCATCGTATTAACAGGTGGCGGATGTTTATTATATGGTTTAGAAGAACTGATTGAAGAAAAAACAGGAATTACAACAATGACAGCAGAAGATCCTATGACAGCAGTAGCAATAGGAACCGGCAAATTTGTTGAATTTCTCGCTGGAAAAAGAGATTAATAACAATTAACCAAACTTGCAGGAAAGAGGTTCATGGTATGGTAAGAGGATTATATACAGCGTATACTGGAATGGCAAATGAACAAAAACGTCTGGATATCATCGCAAATAATCTTGCAAATTCAGCGACTGTCGGTTACAAGGAGGATAATGCAACAAACCAATCCTTTGATGATGTATTGACCATAAAAATCAGAGACGAGTCCGAGAATTTTAATAATCGTTCGATTGGTAACATGAGTTTGGGAGTGAAGTTAGGTGAGGCTTATACCAACTATGGCCAAGGTTCTCTTAGACAAACTTCCAATACTTATGACTTTGCCTTGGAAGGAAATGGTTTCTTTACACTTTCAGTAACGGACAAAGCAGGAAATGTAAGTACACAATACACACGAAATGGTTCTTTTACCATGACTAAGGATGGTCACATCGTGGACGAGGATGGAAATTACCTAATGGGTGAAGGCGGAGAAATTGTGGTTCCCACAGATGCCACTGATGTCAAAGTTGATAAATCCGGTGCAATCTATGCGGATGGTGCTTATGTGGATACCCTACAGATATCCGATTTTGAGGACTATGATTATTTATCTAAGATAGGTGATACAAGGTACGAAGCACTGGATGGAGCAGTAGAGACGACCAGTAATGCTTCGATACAACAGGGTTATACAGAGCAGTCCAATGTTAATGTCGTGTCCGAGATGGTAGAGATGATTTCTGTTACCAGAGCCTATGAAGCAAATCAAAAAGTTATCAAGACGGTAGATCAAACATTGGATCTTGCAGTAAACTCAGTTGGTAAAGTATAGAATTTAATATCTTTAATTTGAATAAAATGAAAGAATTTAGATGAAAATTCGTTTTCGAAGGTTCAGAGGTTTATTAACGGATTGATATAATGCAGGAGGAATAATATATGATGAGATCCTTATGGACGGCTGCGTCTGGTATGACCTGTCAGCAAACCAATGTTGATACGATTTCTAATAATTTAGCGAATATTAATACAACAGGTTATAAAAAAGAAAGTGCTCAGTTTAAGTCTTTATTATATCAAACCATTCAGGAACAATCCTACGATAATAATGGTAATCCGAAGCCCTCTGGAGTGCAAGTGGGTCTGGGTGTAAGAAATACTTCTATTTCATCACAATATACTCAGGGAAATTTACAAGAGACAGGAAATGATTTTGATCTTGCAATTAATGGTAAAGGTTTCTTCGTAGTACAGATGGAAGATGGTACCAAAGCATATACCCGTAATGGATGCTTTCAGATGGCAAATGGCACGACGGGACTGACATTAGCTACCTCGGATGGTAATCCGGTTTTGGATACCAATGGAGAACCCATCGTACTTGATGCTACCTATACCGCTTCTGATATCGTTATAGATGAAGCAGGTAACCTATTATATCCGGATGCTTCCAATAATAACGTATCCCTTGGCATTCAGATTGGTGTATCTACGTTTAATAATCCAGGCGGATTAGAGAAGTTATCAGATAGCTTATTAAAGGAGACGGACGCATCAGGAGCTGCTTCGTTAACGAATAGTAAGATAAAACAAGGTTATCTGGAAGGTTCCAATGTTCAGACAGTTGATGAAATGGTTAATCTAATTGTTGCGCAAAGAGCCTATGAAATGAACTCCAAAATAATTACCGCAGCAGATGAAATGCTACAGCAGGCCAACAACTTAAGATAATGAGCTGTGGCCCTTCGTAGACAAGTAAATAGATTCCATATACATTTCGATAGGTTACTCTGGAAAGGGGATTACGATGAGTATATCAATAGGTTCAAATTCACTGAATTCTGTAGCTACTAGTTTGACAAGTAATAATTCGAAAACAAATAGTATTGAAGCTACTCTTAATAATAGCTCTGCTACAGATGAGGAGCTTATGGATGCTTGTAAAAGCTTTGAATCTTATATGCTGGAACAGGTTTTCAAGAGTATGGAAAGTACAGTTCCAAAGAGTGAGGAAGAAGAAAACAATGATTATCTGTCTCAATTTGGAGATATGTTGTATGAGGAATATGCAGATGATGCTACTGAGAATCAGGGTATTGGACTTGCGCAGATGCTTTATGAATCAATGAAACGTAATTCATAAGAATATATATTTCTGACAACTTTAATGGACTATATTAATTACATAAAAGTATATAAGTGTCTTTGGATAAGACCTAAAATGTCATTTTTAACTGAAGTCCGGTTTTATAGGGATGCAGTTTGAATGACATTTTTAATATTTGTCAAAAGTCGGATTAGTATAGTGAAATGAATATTTGTGCATATATATTCATCTGGACTTGCCTTACCTTCAAGTGGTATCTTTCTTATTAAGCCCCTAAAATACAAAAATGCTCGTAGAAACTCGCATTTTTGCAGGGTCTTAAACGAAAGAATGACAACCACTTTCAGCCGGTCTGCGCCATCTAAATATATATACACAAATATTCATTGTCTTACTTAATGTACGACTTATGGCACCTAAATCATATAAGACAAAAAAAGCGAAAAACAAGTAACTGGAGGTTAGTGTGAATTATTAAGGACATAATTCACATGGCAAATTTGTGATGTTACCCAAATTCGCGGAGCTTTGGCAGAATGGAGATTTTTATGTCTGAGATATTGGAAGGATATATAGAACGAATTGTATATCGTAATGATGAAAACGGATATACCGTTTTAAGTCTTCATGTGGATCAGGAGGAAGTTACCTGTGTGGGCAGTTTCCCTTTTATCAGTGAGGGTGAATTTATACATGCTATGGGAAACTATACCGACCACGCCGTATATGGACAGCAGTTTCTGGTAGAAAGCTATGATTTGAAGGAACCCGAAGACATATTTTCGGTAGAACGATATTTAGGCTCTGGAGCAATCAAAGGGATAGGCGCAGCTCTTGCTGGAAGAATTGTAAAGAAATTTAAAAAGGATACCTTCCGAATCATTGAGGAGGAACCGGAGCGGTTATCCGAAATTAAAGGGATCAGTGAAAGAATGGCAAAGGAAATTTACCGCCAATTTGAAGAAAAGCGGGATATGCGCAGTGCAATGCTATTCCTGCAGCAATATAATATCACAGGTAATCTGGCGGTTAAAATATTTTCTGAATATGGGCAAAGGATGTATGAAATATTAAAGGAAAATCCATACCGTCTGGCCGAGGATATCACCGGTGTCGGATTTAAAACTGCTGATGAGATTGCAAGAAGAATGGGTATAGGTAACGATTCCGACTATAGGATTAAGGCTGGTGTTTTATATGTCCTTTTGCAGGCCAGCAGTGAGGGTCATGTATACCTTCCGGAAATAGAACTACTCCAAAGAGCAAAGGCGCTTCTGTTTGCAGACGAGGAAACGCTTCGCAGACAACTGACTACTTTAAATATAGAGAAGAAAATAATCATCAAAGATACGGAGAAGGAAAAACTAATCTATTCCTCCGTGTATTATTACATGGAGCTCAATGTAGCTCGTATGCTTCATGATTTAAATATTCGATATGATATTAAACAAGATAGTGTAAGAAAACGTGTAACAGCAATTGAGAAACAGTTTGAAATAAAGCTTGAGGATCAACAAAGAACGGCTGTAACCGAAGCTGCTGGAAATGGACTTTTAATTGTTACCGGTGGACCCGGAACCGGGAAAACGACTACGATTAATTCCATTATCAAATTCTTTGAATCGGAAGGAATGGATATACTACTTGCAGCGCCTACCGGAAGAGCAGCGAAGCGAATGGCAGAGACAACCGGTTATGAAGCAAAGACCATACACAGATTGCTGGAACTATCTAAACTAAGTGATGACCAGGAGAATAAGTTCTCATTTGAAAGAAATGAGATAAATCCCTTGGAGACAGATTTATTAATTATTGATGAAATGTCGATGGTGGATATCAGTCTGATGCATGCACTGTTAAAGGCGGTATCTGTAGGTACCAGATTAATTCTAGTAGGAGATGTTAATCAGCTGCCAAGCGTAGGCCCGGGGAATGTATTAAAGGATATCATAGATTCCCATAACTTTAATGTGGTTAAGCTGTCAAAAATTTTTCGCCAGGCTGCGGACAGTGATATTATAGTAAATGCACATAAAATAAATGATGGAGAGCAAATCAAGCTAGATAACAAGAGCAAGGACTTCTTTTTTTTAAAACGTGAGGCGTCGAATGTTATCGCTGCAGTAATGATTAATTTGATAAAGAATAAGCTGCCCGGTTATGTAAATGCAACGCCTTTTGACATTCAGGTGCTTACTCCGATGCGAAAGGGTGAGTTGGGTGTGGAGCGGCTTAATCAGATACTTCAACAGGCGCTTAATCCGCCTTCGAAGGAAAAACATGAGAAGGAGCATCATGAAATTATATTTCGCGAAGGTGATAAGGTTATGCAGGTTAAAAATAATTACCAAATCACTTGGGAAATCAGGAGTAAATATGGAATAGCTACGCAGACAGGTACAGGCGTATTTAACGGGGATGCAGGAGAAATCAAAGAAATCAACCTGTTTTCTGAACATTTAGTGGTAGAGTTTGATGATAGCCGTTTGGTAGATTACAGCTTTAGTCAGTTGGATGAACTGGAGCTGGCATATGCTGTAACCATCCATAAATCACAGGGTAGTGAATATCCGGCTGTTATACTTCCGATACTTGATGGTCCTAGACTTCTATTTAACCGTAATCTGCTGTATACTGCTGTAACCAGGGCTAAAAATTGTGTAACAATTGTTGGCAGTGAAACGATGCTGCAATTTATGATCGATAACAAAAGTGAGCAAAGTCGGTATTCCGGATTGTGCGAACGTATCAAGGAGTTAGGATGATATCTACTCCTTGATATATTTCAGAGTTTCCATACCCTCCTTTATCAATTTATTTATATTATGATCATGTGCTCGACACATTCTTTTTAACCCAAATAATTTTTCGGGATCCTTATTAATTAAATTTACACCATAGCTACAAGATAATGTAGCCTTATAACCCAACTTTTTAAGAATTTGATCTGTGTTATCGTTATATTTTCCATATGGATATGTAAAAGTGGAAGGAAGAATTTCAAGCATTGTTTGAAGCCTTTCTTGAAAGGTAAGTACATCTTCGGTAATTACTTTTTCATAATTCGTTAGGGATTCATTGTTCTTTTGACCACAACCATATCTTCCGTTAAAAATTTTATGCATATTATAAGTATGATTTTGAATTTCAACAAGGCCGGATTGCTCCATTTCATTAATTTGATTCCAAGTTAGATGGGCATGTTCAATATTGTTATCAACCACTTTTGAGAAATCATCCACACTTTTTCCTACAATGGATAGTACAATTTTCATATTATATTTTTGTAATAATGGGAAAACATTTTTATAGGTGCTTAAGTAGCCATCATCAAAAGACAGAATGATAGGGTTTGGAGGTAATTCTTCATCGTTATATACATAATCGATTAACTCAAACATTGTTATCGTAGTATAATTATTTTCTGATAAATATTGTAGATCGGTTTCAAATTCGTATGGACTGATAACATCTTTGCCAAGACCATTATTTTTCACCTGATGATACATAATAATTGGTACAGTAATCGTTATCTTTTGACTCGATGAAACAGTATAAATTTCTGTAGCATTTTTTGTTATGGAGATTAATAATAAAGAAAAGATTACAACTAAGATAATGTTTTTGTAGTATTTTTTATATTCTGATATTTTCATCATTGTTAGCCACCTAATATACTTTATATATAATAATTATATATAAGTAAGCAAGAATTATTTCAAAAAAATACTAAAATATAATAATAGATTCTGGTGAGACGTAGCGAAGCGGAGTATACATCCTGCCTGAGGTGTTAGTGTGGAAAATCAAGATTTTTCACAAAGTGAATTGTTTACAATTCACTTTGCAAATATTGTGCAGATGCACAAATTCGAGGTATTTCGGCAGAATATTGATTGCTATGGATGTTTTTATCCATAGTAATCAATATTACATAATAATTACTTCGTGCAATTTAATGGAAAATAAGGTATAATTATATAAATTAAATTAGAAAATATATATTATTAGTAAGTATGGAGGTAATTAAATTGGCTGATACATCATTAGTTATAATGGCAGCAGGTATGGGTAGTAGATTTGGAGGAATAAAGCAGTTAGAACCGGTAGGCCCAAGTGGCGAAATTATTATGGATTATTCTATTTACGATGCGATAAAAGCTGGTTTTAATAAAATAGTATTTATTATACGGAAAGATTTAGAGAAAGATTTTAAGGAAGTTATTGGTAACCGAATTGAAAAAATTATTAAGGTAGAATACGTATTTCAAGAATTGGATGCACTACCGGATGGCTTTACAAAGCCAGAAGAAAGAACAAAGCCATGGGGGACCGGACAAGCAGTACTGTGTTGTAAGAATGTTGTTCGGGAGCCTTTTGCAGTAATTAATGCAGATGATTATTACGGTAAGGAAGCATTTAGAATTGTTAACCAATTTTTAAGTGATGATTCATATATGAGCAATCAATATTGTATGGCAGGCTTTATCTTAGGGAATACCTTAAGTGAAAACGGAGCAGTAACCCGTGGTGTATGTAAGGCAAATGAGGCAGATAAATTGGTAGATATAGTAGAAACTTCAGGAATTGTACCGGAGGGAGATCATGCGGTTGCAAAAAACAGTGCAGGCGAAGATATCACGATTGATTTAAATAGCATAGTTTCCATGAACATGTGGGGCTTTAAACCGGAGTTGTTCGATGCACTTGAGAAAGGTTTTGTACAATTTTTATCCAATTTAGAGCAGAACGAGTTAAAGAAGGAATACCTTCTTCCTACTGTTGTTGGCGAAATGGTGAAGAACAACGAAGTAGAGGTCTCTGTATTAAAAACCGCTGACCGTTGGTTTGGAGTTACCTACAAAGAAGATAAAGATGCTGTGGTAAAATCGATCAGAGCGCTGATAGATAAGGGTGATTATCCTACCAAGCTTTATAACTAATAGAATAGGAGCTTACGTTGTTTCAAACAATTCTTGATATTATTTATCCGGTTAGATGTCCAATTTGCGGAGACATAGTAATCCCAAAGGGGGAGAAGATATGTTCTTCCTGTAGGGATAAGCTGCCCTATATCAAAGAACCCAGATGTATGAAATGTAGTAAACCGTTAGAACTGCAAGAAAAAGAATATTGCAGTGACTGCGAACGTAAAAAATACAATTTTGATAAGGGGTATGCGGTTTGGGTATATAATGAGGATATGAGACATTCCATTGCATATTTTAAATATAATAGTAAGAAAGAATATGCTAAATTCTATATAGAAGAAATGCTTTGTTACTATAGTAAACATATTGAGAAGCTAGCTCCAGACGTTATAGTGCCTATTCCGATTCATAGGAGTAAGTATCTGGAACGTGGATTTAATCAAGCCGATATACTGGCAAAGGGGATTGGAAAAGAACTTGGACTACCAGTGTTATCAAAGCTGCTGATTAGAAATAAAAAGACACTTCCTCAAAAAAAGTTGAGTGATAAAGAACGCTTAAAAAATCTACAGGAAGCATTCCAGTTCAATAAGAAGGAAGCAAACAGTTATGATAAAAAGGTCACTAAGGTTTTATTAATTGATGATATTTATACTACAGGAAGTACTATGGAAGCATGTACGAATGTATTAAAGTCAAATGGGATTACGCAAGTATATTTTCTTGTGTTATGCATAGGAAAAGGCTTTTAGGAGGTAATAAGTATGGAAGTAAGAAATTGTAGAGGCTGCGGTAAAATATTTAACTATATGTCAGGTCCCCCATTGTGTCCGACATGTTCTGCTGCAATGGATAAAAAGTTTGAAGGAGTTAAGGAATATGTTTATGATCATCCGGGGGTAGGCATTCAAGACGTCTCCGAGGAGATGGAAGTATCAATACCACAGATTAAACAATGGATCCGTGAGGAGAGACTTTCATTCGCCGAAGACTCCATGATTGGCCTGGAATGTGAGGGTTGTGGTGTAACAATCAAAACAGGCCGTTTCTGTAAAGAATGCAAGGATAAACTGGCCAAAGGTTTAACGGATTTGTATCCACAAGAAAAACCAGTTCAACAACCTAAGGAAACCAATGATGGTAATAAAATGCGCTTTTTGAAAAATGGTATTAGAAAAGAATTATAACGATTACTTGGCAGGTGCCTTAACTAACCGGATCCCATCATCGGTGATTGTTATGGCACCTGCTTTATATAGCCTCCCGATAGCTCTCTTAAATGCATTCTTACTTAATTTGAATTCATCCTTAATATCTTCTGGAGCTGAATTGTCATTGAAAGGAAGAAAACCACCTGAGGCATTTAGCTTTAACAAAATCATTTCGGAATCAGAATCCATCTGAATATAAGATTTGTCACGAAGACTTAAAGTCAATTTACCATCTGGACGTACATTAATAACACGGGCATTTATGGTATCACCAACCTTTATAGAAGAAAAAAGCTCATTTTTTGGGAGCATTGCAGAATATTTGTTATCAACAGCTACAAATACCCCGAAGGTATCTATTTCTTCAAATACTATACCGGTTACCATATCATCTTTTTTATATTCAGATTCAGTGGATAGAAGTTCATAAACCTTCATTGTTGCACAAAGACGATTACTTTTATCTTCATAAAGAGTTATTAACACTGAATTACCTTCTTCAACTTTTGCAGTCTGTTCTTTATACGGTAGCAATAAATCCTTCATAAGACCCCAATCCAAAAAGGCCCCAATCTTACTAACCTCCTTCACTTTTAACACAGCCAGACTGCCTATAGTGACGGGAACCTTAGACGTAGTAGCAATAATACGGTCTTCGGAATCTTTATATATGAATACCTCTAATTTATCACCAATGGCGGTCCCTTCCGGTACTTCCTTGAGAGGCAGCAGAATGGTATTTTTTTTATCTGATTCCAACTCGGCAAGATAAAGGCCAAAATCAGCTTTTTTTACAACCTCAAGAATTTGATATTTTCCTAATTTAATCATAATATATTCCTTTCAATTAAATGTTAATTAACGGTTATGTTTTAGTTTCCTTGAAATTCAATTACTGCAAATGGTATATTTGCTTGATTAGCCAAAGCAACCTTGAAGCTACCTGCTTCTTCGGATACATGGGGTACGATAATATCACCTAAAACCGCCTGCATTCGATATTCAACTCGCATTGAATGTACGAGGAAAGAATCTGGAAGATATTCCTCGGCCATTTTAATGTATTGCCCATTATTTACATGGTTATACGAGTCTATATTTGATTTTTTTACAATAAAAGATGGCAGCATAATGAAATTTTTAGGGACTTCAACTTTTCGATCAGCATATTCCATTGGAAAAGGAGGTTCCAGGGCGTAACCGGCATGATCCTTCGGGATTTTTGTTGGCTTACCTGTATCTGTATCAATATAAACCCAAATTGAATTTGCTGCGGCAAGAACTTGCTCTTCGGGATCCTGTATAATAAAATTACGGTAACCATAAAACCCTTTGAAATCATATGCCCAAGTTCCGATAGTAATACATTCGCCTAGACTGGCGGGATGTAATATCTGAAGCTGCCAGCTGTTTAGAAGCCATACCCTGTTATTGGATTGAAGATAAGAAAGTCCTCGGTTCAAATCCTCAGATTGAAAAGTACTACAGTCTTGGAAATAATTTATTATGGAGGAACAGGGTAATGTTCCTTGTATATGATTTAATTCACTATATCTAACTCTGCTGTTAAAACTATACATGGTAGATCGAAAGCCTCACTTTTTCGTATGAATGATATGAGTATAACATTTATTTTCCATTTTATATAGTTTTTTTTTGTCTCAGGAGACAATTTATGCTTTTATGGAAAAGTAGTGGAATTATTGATGCATATTTGTTATAATATGCTTGTTTGGAAGAGGAGGGATACTTAATTGGACTCGATAGAGTATTATAATCAGAACGCATCAGAATATTTTGAAAAAACAGTAGATATTGATATGCAGGAATATTTAGAAAATTTCACCGCGTTATTACCGGAGGAAGGTAGCATATTGGATCTTGGTTGTGGGTCAGGCAGGGATAGCTCATATTTTATTTCCCAAGGCTTTGATGTAACTGCAATGGATGCGTCTGAGGAAATGTGTGATTTGGCAAGCATACATATTGGACAGGATGTATTAAACTTATCATTTGATGAGATGGATTTTAACGAGGTTTTTGACGGGATATGGGCTTGCGCATCATTACTGCACGTACCTGGTAATGAGATAGATAAAATTTTTGAGAAAGTAATCAAAAGTTTAAAAATAAATGGAGTCTTGTTCTTATCATTTAAGTATGGTGACTTTGAAGGTGAAAGAGACGGACGGTATTATAAAGATTATAGAACAAAAACATTAAAAGAATTATTTTCCAGACATGATAATATTCAGTTGATTGAAATACAAAAATGTGAGGTTTCTAGAGATGATAATGAAACCGATTGGATTCATGCAATAGTTCGAAGAATCGAACCGGAATATTAAATATAATGTAATTAACAATTCAAGTGTATAGATAAAAGATAAGGATTGAATCAATTCATAGGTTATGAATAAAAAATGACAATGATTGTTAACAATCATTGTCATTTTTGAATCGTATTATAAAATTATTAGTCAAACTAACATGTCAATGTTAGTACCAAGATTAGGATTAACAGATTGTTCCATCATTTTAACCATTTGTTGGCCGGATATCTCTGCTGAGTCTAAACTTTTTGCCAAAACAGCCATGTCTAAGGTTGAATTGCCAAGAGACGGAGTTACTGATAAGGGAAGTGATGTGATCGTCATAGGAGCTCCTTTCTTATATCCATGGATGGATAAAATAACAATAATAAGTTATAATTACTATATCTATATAAAAACTATATCATATTTAATTGAAAAGTCAAATATGATCACATAATGTAATCATAGGGAGGTTAAATCCTCCTAACCGACAGATGATACAGATATAAGTTATTTAAGGAGGATACATCCTACTAACTAACAGATGATACAGATATAATTTGTTTAGGGAGGTTAAATCCACCTAGTCGACAGATGATACAAATATTATATATTTAAGGAGGATGAAATACAATGGTTTATGACGTTATTATAATTGGGTCAGGGCCGGCGGGATTAGCTGCTGCCATATATGCAAAGAGGGCGGAACTTAGTCTGATTATTATTGAAAAAGCTGGATTAAGCGGTGGTCAGATCATTAATACGTATGAAGTGGATAACTATCTTGGAACTCCAGGAATAAGCGGCTTTGAATTAAGTGTAAAATTTAAGGAGCATGCTGATAAATTAGATGCAACCTTTGTTACCGGAGAGGTAACTGAATTCGATTTGGATGAAGAGATTAAAGTAATAACGATCGATGAGGGTGTACAATACAGAGCAAAGAGTGTTGTTATTGCAACAGGTGGTGCTCCGCGCCACTTGAATGTTTCGGGCGAAGAAAAACTGTCCGGAATGGGAGTCTCTTATTGTGCAACCTGTGACGGTGCCTTTTTCAAAAATAAAGCAGTTGCTGTTGTAGGTGGTGGAGATGTAGCCGTTGAGGATGCAATATTTCTTGCGCGCATTTGTAAGCAGGTATTTGTAATTCATCGTCGTGATCAGTTTAGAGCATCCAAAAGTATAACATCAAAACTGATGTCACTTGAAAATGTAACAATTCTTTGGGACAGTGTTGTGGAAAGTATTAACGGAGAAGATAAGGTTGAAAGCATAGATGTGAATAATGTTAAGACAGAAGAAAAAGCATCCTATGAAGTAGCCGGTGTATTTATCGCCGTTGGCTATTCGCCTAATTCTGAAATGTATAAAAAAATTGTGGCAACAGATGAGTTTGGATATATTATTGCAGGTGAAAATTGTGAGACCAATATACCAGGTATCTATGCTGCCGGAGATGTTAGAACGAAAGAACTGAGGCAGATTATTACGGCAGCCTCCGATGGTGCTAATGCAATTACAGCAGTAGAAAAATATCTTAACCAGATATAAAGGCGAAAACCGTAGTAAATAGTCGAAAGCAAGGTGAATAGAGGATTTATAGTAATATTATACTACAGTTCTAGTATGATTTTTATTGACACTTTGTGTCAAATTTGCTATAATTATCTCAATGACTGTAACAAATTTGTAATAATTGATGCTTTATGAAATGGCTGGTAATTATATAACAGAGGACAAAAGTAATTACGATTACTTGCAATACTTGGGGGGTAAAATACATGAGAAAAAATAAAGCTTTAAAGTTGGCAACAGGGATCTTGTCAACTGCATTATTTTTATCTGTTCCGTCAGTTATTGCCCATGCGGATAGCTTTGTTTCCGCAGAGCAAGGCGTAGCAGGAATTTCTGCTATCTTAGAGAAAACGACAGACCAGGAATTAGAGAAAGCATATAATGCCTCAATTCAATCATTGAGCACTGAAAAGGAGGAAACGGTATCACCCTATGAAAATTTAGGCGTTTCCATTGCAGATGATTATGTAAATATCCGTAAAGATGCTTCAACAGATAGTGAAGTTGTCGGAAAGCTATATCGTGGCTGTGCGGCTGATATTTTAGAGAAATTAGAGGCTGGCTGGGTAAAGATTAAATCTGGTGAAGTGGAAGGTTATATCGCATCTGATTTTCTTGCGATTGGCGATGAAGCGGAATCCATGATAGATCAATATGCAACAAAGTATGCAACAGTTAATACACAGACATTAAGAGTTAGAGCAAGACCAGATACGGATTCAGATATTCTAACCTTGATTCCTGTGGGTGAAACTTATGTCATTACCAATGAAAATAAAGGATGGGTTAAAATCTTATTGGGTAATGATGAAGACACCGGCGATGAATATACCGGTTTTCTAAATAAAGAGTTTATTACTATTTCAGTTGAATTTAAATATGCAGTATCAATAGAAGAAGAAAATCGAATACTGAAAGAACAACAAGAAGCGATACAAGCCGAAAAGGAAAGAAAAGAAAAGTTGGCTCAGGAAGAAGCAGAAAGAAATGAAGCTGCAAGACAAGCGCAAGAAGCAGCAAAAGCTGAGGATAGGGATGATAGCAACAGTTCATCAGGGTCTAGTAATACTGGTTCTAATTCATCCTCTAATACTAGCTCTAATTCATCCTCTAATACTAGCTCTAATTCATCCTCTAATTCTTCCGTGCGAGATGAAATTGTATCATACGCATTGAAATTTGTTGGAAATCCCTATGTATGGGGAGGAGAGAGCTTAACAAACGGTGCCGACTGCTCCGGATTTGTTCAGGCAATCTATGCAGATTTTGGTTATCGTATTCCAAGAACATCGGCAGATCAAGCTTCAAATGCAGGAAAAAAGGTAAGTGAAAGTGAAATGCTGCCGGGCGACTTGATATTCTATGCTTACAGTAATGGTAGGGTACATCATGTTGCTATGTACATAGGCAATGGGAAAATAGTCCATGCGGCCAATTCAAGACAAGGAATTATTACTTCGCAATACAACTACAATGATATCTATTGTATAAGAAGAATTATAAATTAAATGAATAATGTAAGGCCTTTGCTAATGGCTTAGCTGCTATAGCAAGGGCTCTTTTTTTATCTTTTTATAAGTGATGATTGTAACTTAAGTTAGATATAAATATTTAAATTATAAACAAGTATTTTTCTATATCCAATTGGAAAAATAGCATATTTATGCTAGAATAAAGGAGGAGGGGAAACAGTTAAAGCTATAAAAGATGAGGAGATAATATTATGCAGGATGATAATACGATGGACCGAAGAAAATATAAAAGACTACCTATAGAACTGCATTTAGAAGTTGATGAAATTTTTAAACAGGATAATATTGTGTTGAAAGACCTGAATGCTTCTGTTTTGGTATATAACATTTCGAAAAGCGGAATTGGCTTTATCAGTAAAGCAAGCCTTCCATTAAGTTATTATTTTCGAGGACGAATTAACTTAGGAGATAATGATTTTTTCTGTGTAGTTATACGTATTGTAAGGGCACATATTAGTGGGGACAAGAAAGTATATGGAGCTGAATTTGTTGGTCTAGCACCTTTCCTTGCTGACAAAGTAGATAAATACGAAAAGAAGCTTAATAATGACGAAAATTATAAAGAATGATATGTTATGAAGAATAAGTAATGAATAAAAGCTATTACAGATAAATTGTCACAGGGATGATAATTTATCTGTAATAGCGTTTTTTATATCATAGACTAATTGCGTCCTTTGATATAAAAATCGCTCCGCTAGGATGCGCACTCGCGCGTACGGGATTTATCTGCCTGTGACAGAACGCGCTGGGCGCGCGAGTTTGCCAAGGCAAACTCTTTGTTGTCTATAAGGTGGTTAAAAGTCTCTTTTAACGACATCAATATGGATTCTTAAGATGTTGTCGTCATATGTAAGGTATATATTCAAAATAAATGGATAAACGATAAAAAATATTTTAAATTGATTTAATTTGAGTTAATATTCTCACATTATTTGCCGACAAGAAATTATCACAAATACCTATTGACAAAGTAAAAAATGTACAAAGTGCACAAAAGTCACTTTCAAAATGGCAAAATATGGGTATTTGTATGTCCGACTTAATAACTTATCAAAAAGTTATCCACATTGAAGAACCCTTATTTTTGAATAAAACAAAGTTATACACCGTTTTATCCACATTATCCACATTAATTAACTACTCTTGTCGCATGTATAAATTGGTGTCAATATCGAAAATGCGTTTTGTAACTAATGATAAATCGACATTTGGGTGCAAATACTTTGATTTTTCTGCTTGACATTGCTATTGTCGGATAATAAGTAATATAATAGATAATTTGGCTAAAAACAATCGAATTATGTTAATAAAAAAATTAAAATAGATAATAATATGGAATTAAATGTATAATTACGTCGTATTTATGACATAGTATAAATTTCATACATCTGCCAATTTAATACAAAGTAGCTTGTCACTTTATACACCTTATGGTATAATGGAGTTAGCATATTAGTACTGATGCTAACAAGAAAGACAAAAAGGAGTTGGTCATTATGCGTTATATAATCAGCGGTAAAAATATTGATGTAACTGAAGGCTTAAAGACAGCTGTTTATGAGAAGATCGGAAAACTTGAGAGATACTTCACTCCTGATACTGAAATTCATGTAACCCTCAGCGTAGAAAAGGAAAGACAGAAAATCGAAATAACAATACCAGTAAAAGGTAATATTATTAGAGCAGAGCAAGTTAGTAATGACATGTATGTTTCCATCGATTTAGTGGAAGAAATTATTGAGCGTCAGTTACGAAAATACAAGAATAAATTAATCGATCATAAGCAGGCAGCTTCAAATTTTAATCAAGCATTTATGGAAGATGATTATTTTGAGGATGACGATGTTAAAATCGTTAAGACAAAACGGTTTGCAATTAAACCAATGGATGCGGAAGAAGCTTGTGTACAGATGGAATTGTTAGGACATAATTTCTATGTATTTCGTAATTCCCAGACAGATGAAGTTAATGTTGTATATAAAAGAAAAGGAAACACTTACGGTCTCATCGAACCAGAATATTAGCGTTTAAACGGATTAATCCATAGGAAAGAGCCTGGATCTCGTGCTTGCACGAAGAGCCAGGCTCTTTTCTATGGATAAGCGTAGCGAAAAGCGAGTAAGCAGGCTTACGAGCTTTAATCCGTTTAAACATGAGTAAAGCGAGCCTGGATCTCGTGCTTGCACGAAGAGCCAGGCTCTTTCCTATGGATAAGCTATTGTTAAGACAAAGTTCATTTTTTAGTTACAGAAAATTAAGTTGAATAGTAAGAGGGTAAATGTTACAATGTTAGTTGAACGATTTTTAGATCGAATACGTATTGGTACAGGAGAGATCTTAATATGGGATTAGTAGAAAAGATATTCGGCACTCATAGCGAGCGTGAAGTAAAGAGAATTATACCTATTGTTGATAAGATAGAAGCATTGGAACCGGAATTTGTTAAACTTTCCGACGAAGAATTAAGGGCTAAAACAATAGAGTTTAAAAACCGGCTAAAGAATGGGGAAACTTTAGATGATATACTGGTTGAAGCATATGCTACGGTTAGGGAAGCTGCCAAAAGAGTAATTGGACAAAGACATTTCCGTGTTCAGCTAATGGGTGGCATCATTCTGCATCAGGGCCGTATTACTGAGATGCGTACCGGTGAAGGTAAAACATTAACCTCTACCTTACCAGCATATTTGAATGCGCTGGAAGGAAAAGGAGTTCATGTCGTTACAGTCAATGATTACCTTGCAAAACGTGACTCTGAATGGATGGGACAAATTCATGAATTCCTTGGACTAAAGGTTGGAGTTATCCTTAATAGTAAGGAAAAGGATGAGCGTAGAGCCGCATATGACTGTGATATTACCTATGCTACAAATAATGAATTAGGTTTTGATTATCTGAGAGATAATATGGTTATCTATAAGGAGCAATTGGTTCAACGTGATTTGCATTTTGCCATCATTGATGAGGTGGACTCCGTTTTGATCGATGAAGCAAGAACTCCATTAATTATATCCGGGCAAAGTGGTAAATCTACTGATCTGTACCGTGTATGTGATATTCTTGCAAGGCAGTTATCAAGAGGGGAAGCAAGCGGGGAATTAACCAAAATGTCAGCCCTCATGAAGGAAGAAATTGAAGAAACAGGTGACTTTATTGTAAATGAGAAAGAGAAGAATGTTCACCTTACCGCAGATGGTGTAAAGAAAGTAGAGTCGTTTTTTAATCTGGAGAATCTTGCAGATCCAGAGAATTTGGAGATACAGCATAATATAATTCTTGCGTTAAGAGCACATAATTTAATGTTCAGGGATCAAGATTATGTGGTTAAAGACGACGAGGTATTAATTGTTGATGAATTTACCGGTCGTATTATGCCGGGAAGACGTTATAGTGATGGTTTACATCAGGCGATTGAAGCAAAAGAGAGTGTAAAAGTAAAGAGAGAGAGTAAGACTCTTGCTACTATTACTTTCCAGAACTTCTTTAATAAATATAAGAAAAAATGTGGTATGACCGGTACCGCTCTTACGGAAGAAAAAGAATTTCGTGAAATATATGGAATGGATGTAATTGAAGTTCCAACAAATCTTCCGGTTGCGCGTATTGACCGCCAGGATGCAGTTTATAAAACAAAAAAAGAAAAATTGCACGCAATTATTAATGAGATAATAGAGTCCTATCAAAAGGGACAACCGGTACTGGTTGGTACCATTACCATTGAGGCATCAGAAGAAATTAGCGCATTGTTGAAGAAACATAATGTTGTGCATAAAGTATTAAATGCGAAGTTTCATGAATTAGAAGCAGAAATTGTTGCAGATGCAGGCCAATTTGGTGCAGTTACTATAGCAACCAATATGGCGGGGCGTGGTACAGATATTAAGCTTGGTGAAGGTGTGAAAGAAGTTGGAGGACTTAAGATTATTGGTACAGAACGGCATGAGTCAAGACGTATCGATAACCAGTTGCGTGGACGTTCCGGTAGACAGGGAGATCCTGGTGAATCCCGTTTCTTCATTTCCTTGGAAGATGATGTTATGCGTCTGTTCGGTTCTGAACGTTTGATGGGAATCTTTAATTCCCTTGGTATCGGAGAGGGAGAGCAGATTGAACATAAGATGCTTTCTAATGCGATTGAAAAAGCTCAGAAGAGAATTGAAAATAATAACTATGGTATCAGAAAGAACTTATTAGAGTACGACCAGGTAAATAATGAGCAGAGAGAAATTATTTATGCGGAAAGAAGAAGAGTTCTTGATGGCGAAAGTATGCGTGACACCATTTACCGTATGATTACCGATACGGTAGAGGAAAGTGTAAACACCTGTATCAGTGACGATCAAGCTACAGATCAGTGGGACTTTATGGAACTTGGCGGTCTGCTGCTTCCTATTATTCCTTTATCCGGTATTCAATTTGAAGAAGGTCAGCTGAAGAATATGCAGAAAAATGATCTGATTCAGCAATTGAAGGAAGATTCAGTTAAGCTTTATGAAGAAAAAGAATTGGAATTCCCCGAGACGGAGCAAATTAGAGAAATTGAACGTGTCATTCTATTAAAAGTAATTGACCGTAAATGGATGGATCATATTGATGACATGGATCAGCTGCGTCAGGGAATTGGTTTACAGGCATATGGACAGCGTCAACCAATAGTTGAATATAAATTCCAGGGCTTTGAGATGTTTGATGATATGATTGATTCCATTCGTGAAGATACCGTGAAAGCTCTCCTGCATGTTCGCATCGAGCAAAAAGTAGAGAGAGAACAGGTTGCCAAAGTAACCGGAACGAACAGGGACGACAGTGTTGCGAATGCTCCTGTAAAAAGGACAAGTAAAAAAATACAACCAAATGATCCATGTCCTTGCGGAAGTGGAAAGAAGTATAAATTCTGTTGTGGAAAAAATGCATAACAATATATTTTAATAGATAGGTGCCATAGGCCGAATTTAGGTGACTAGATAAATTTAGTGCATATTAATAATATGCACTTATCGGCTTATGTCATCTAAACCTATTTTTAAAATGTATTTTTATAAATCTATTGAGTTTTTAAATATAGTAATATATAATATGATGAGAACGTAGTGAGCATATGCAAGCTTGCTTGAATATGCGATCGGAGTGAAGAGATTATGGACGCAGTCCATAATATGATGAGAACGTAGTGAGCATATGCAAGCTTGCTTGAATATGCGATCGGAGTGAAGAGATTATGGACGCAGTCCATAATATAAAAAAAAGAGGTGATTTAGTGGTAGAGTTAGATCAGTATAAATATACACTGAGTACGTATGAAAAACCATTAATTGAAGTGGGGGATTCACTTTGACCTTGCAAGGAAAAGTGACCGCGTAAAAGAACTTGAACAGACAATGGAAGAACCCGGATTTTGGGATGACGCAGATAGAACACAGGGCGTTATGAAGGAATTAAAAAACCTGAAGGATACGATAGAGGAGTTTAATCATCTTAAGGGTCGTTTTGAGGATGTTCAAACCTTAATTCAGATGGGTTATGAAGAGAATGATGAAAGCTTACTTCCCGAAATTGAAGAAGCTATGAATTTATTCATTAAAGACCTTGAGGAACTTAAATTAAGGACATTGTTGTCAGGGGAATACGATAAGTATAATGCCATACTTACACTTCATGCAGGTGCAGGAGGTACGGAGAGTTGTGATTGGGCTAATATGCTATGTCGAATGTATCAGCGCTTTGCAGATAAGAAAGGCTTCACGACTGAAATGATAGACTTTTTAGACGGAGATGAAGCCGGTCTGAAATCAGTAACACTTCAGATCAATGGTTTAAATGCTTACGGCTATTTAAAATCGGAAAAGGGAGTACATCGTTTAGTACGAATTTCCCCGTTTAATGCAGCCGGAAAAAGACAGACTTCATTTGTATCCTGTGATGTTATGCCGGATATAGAAGAGGATACTGGAATTGTAATTGCTGATGATGAAATTAGGATTGATACGTTCCGATCCAGCGGAGCAGGTGGACAACATGTTAATAAAACATCATCCGCCATCCGTATTACACACCTTTCGACCAATATTGTTGTGCAATGTCAGAATGAACGTTCTCAGCTTCAAAATAAAGATAAAGCGATGAAAATGCTGAAAGCGAAGCTGTATCTTTTGAAACAGCAGGAAAATTTGGAGAAATTATCAGGTATTCGAGGTGAAACAAAGGAAATTGGTTGGGGAAGCCAGATCAGATCCTATGTAATGCAGCCTTATACACTGGTTAAGGACCACCGTACAAACGAAGAAGTAGGAAATGCAGCAACTGTTTTGGACGGTAATTTAGATCCTTTTATTAACTCGTATTTAAAATGGAATGCACAAAATATTAACATGGGTTGATTCCATAAAGGAGGAGTTACTATGAAAAGCACAAAGCAAGCCGTTTTTATGCTTGGAGAAGAAGAATATAGTCT
>JAQUYQ010000138.1 GCA_028691795.1 Herbinix sp. | reverse complement strand
TCCTCTTCTATAAACCATTTCCGTTATTTTGATAATGACTCAATTGCTACACTTCCGCCCCTTACAATTTCTATCCGGTTGCAGAAACAATTATTTAGCAATTTAATTAAATCATTATTTTTTTCTTCGGTCTGAACACATTCCAATAGAATTGAATTCTTGGCATAATCGGTAATTGTCAATCCAAAAATATTCGCAATACGAAATACCTCTGTTTTATCCGCTTCATTGCAGTGCAATACCTTTAAAAAAAGCAATTCCTTCATATGAATTGGAATATCCGTATAGTCAACCACCTTAATTACTTCAACCGTTCTATTTAATTGCTTTTTCACCTGTTCAAAGGTCATGTCATCACTCGTCAGGCTAATTGTCATTCTGGAAATTGTCTTATCCTCTGTTTCTCCTACGGTAAGGCTATCCAGATTATATGATTTACCGGAAAATAACCCTGCAATCCTTGCAAGAACACCAATTTCATTTTCTACAAGTAAACAAATCCATCTCTTCTTCATATTAATAACCATGCCTTTCTTTCATCAAAACCTGCAAACTTAGAGCCGCAGGCATAAATTTGCGTGTGAAACCTAACAATCCATTATCATCTCATTTAACGCTTTTCCACCCGGAACGATCGGCAATACATTGGCTTCCCGCTCTATTATGAATTCAATCACCGTAGGCGAATATTTATTTTCTCTGGCTTCATTAAACGCTTTCTCAATATCTTCTACCCTTTCTACACGAATACCTTTGGCATCATAGCTTTCTGCCAATTTAACAAAATCCGGCGTATACTTCGGACAGCATATATCCTGGTTCTGGCAGTCTCTGTTGCATTTTCTGCGGTATTTTAGACAAGTACTCGAATAACGCTTATCAAAAAACATTTCCTGCCATTGGCGTACATTACCCAAATATGCATTATTAAATACACATAGTATCAAAGGTAATTCTAAGGCTACCGCTGTCGCCATTTCCTGAATATTCATCTGCATTCCTCCGTCACCGGATATACAGATTACTTCTTTGTTTGGATTTCCGAGTTTTGCGCCGATGGCTGCTGGAAAACCATAGCCCATGGTTCCAAGTCCTCCGGAGGTAACCAACTGTCTGTTCTCACCCAGTTCAATATACTGCGTTGTCCATAGCTGATTCTGTCCAACGTCCGTAGTAATAACTGTATTTTTAAACATCTGGTTAATTGTCTTAATAATCTTCTCAGGGGTTAGTCCCTGATATTTATCCATCTGTATCGGATACTCATTTTTCCATTCTTCAATGGAAGCTGTCCACTGCGAAATATCAAGTACCGCCGCATCCTTTAACATCATTTTAAGGGCACTTTTCGCGTCGGCCACAACCGGTAAATCAACTTTTATATTTCTTGAGATAGAGGCAGAGTCAATATCGATATGAATAATTGTTGCATTCTTTGCAAATTCACTAATCTTTCCGGTTATTCTGTCATTGAAACGCGTTCCAATCGAAAACAGTACATCGCATTCGCTGATCGCCCGATTGGAGGCATAATTACCGTGCATTCCAATATTACCAACATACTTCGGATGATTTGTCGGTATCGCACCTTTTCCCATAATCGTGGTTATTACCGGAGCTCCAGTTATCTCCGCAAATTTCGTAAGCTCTTTACTTGCTCTTGCGATGTTAACTCCTCCGCCGATTAATAATACTGGTTTTTTTGCTTTTTTTAATACTTCCATAACTCTTCTAATCTGGCCCACGTGAACACTGTTATTTGGTTTATATCCCCTGATTGCAACATTTTCAGGATATTCATCCTCTCCGTATGCCTGTTGAATATCCTTGGGTATATCAATAACTACAGGCCCGGGTTTTCCAGTTCTTGCAATAAAGAAGGCCTTCTTAATAATACTGCCTAGGTCCTTTCTGTCCCGTACGGTTACTGCATATTTACAGATACTTCTTGTGATCCCTACAATATCTACCTCCTGAAAAGCATCATTTCCAATTAAATTTGTAGCAACCTGGCCTGTAAAGCATACCAGCGGTACACTGTCAAAATTCGCTGTAGCAATACCAGTTACAAGATTTGTTGCCCCTGGCCCGCTTGTTACCAGACATACTCCTACTTTCCCCGTCGATCTTGCATATCCGTCAGCTTCATGAATTAACGCCTGCTCATGCCTTGGAAGAACAACTTCGATATCCGTCTCTCCATAAAGTGCGTCAAACAAATCAATTGCCATTCCTCCGGGGTAACCAAACAGTAGGTCTACACCTTCTGCCTTTAATGCTTTTACAAATAACTCTGTTCCTTTTATCTGCATAAAAACCTCCATTACTCCGCCTCTGGCGGTATTATTATTAGTTAAAAAAGCATATAAAAAAGCCCTAAGCTAAATTACTTTAGCTTAGGGCGAATATACAATCCGTGTTACCACCTAAATTCAGCAGGAATGTTTTTTATTCCTTTTGCTGCACTCTGTCAGTACGGATAAAATACCACTACTGACAATATAACAATCAATACGGATATTACTATCGATACCGTTTTCCTTTTAACGGCGGAAACTCCGTTGAAGTCTACTGAAGATTACTCTCGTTCGGTTCACTGCTCAGAGGCTACTTCCATATTTTCTGAATAAAGATTTGCACCAACCATCTTCTCTCTGAAAATCTGACAAATATGTACTTCTCCTCGTCATTGCTTTTCTCTATATGCTTTTGCTTTTTGTCATTGTAGCATAGCACAGATTGTTCTGTCAACTGCATTTTCCATAAATACAGTCCATTGAATACCGTTGGAAAAAGCCGAATGCAGTTTGCTTTGTCTATTATATTATTCAAACTGAACTGGCAACTAACTGTACTGTAGTCTTAGCTGCTTTCTTTGCCTTGACTGCGGATAATGTAATTGTTAATGACATGAATACAACTAAGATTGCACATAGAATTCCTCCATTATAAAGTACATTTTTCTTATTTGTACTCGTAATTGCCTCCTTAAATAATGCGACAGAATAGGTCATAGGCATAAACGGAAACAATTTATTAAAAATCTTTGGTACAAGTTCCATCGGAAATGTTCCTCCACAGGAAGTAAGCTGCAATATTAGCATAACAATTGAGATTAATTTGCCTGCACTCTTTAAATGTACCATGAAGAACTGCACCATTGCTATAAATACCATGGATACAAGACAAATGGAGGCATAATAAAGAAATACATTTTCAACCTTAAGCCCTAAACCATGCCTTACTACAACTGCAAGAGCTATCGCCTGTGCAAAACCTATTAACAGGAACAGAAAACTTCTTGCCATTCTATGATTGGATTCACGCGATAATATCATGAACTTTCCTTCCGTATCCAGGTAAATTCCAACAAATAAAATTAATGCTCCAACCCAAAGAGATAGTGACATAAAGTACGGTGCAAAAGCGGTTCCATAGTTTGCTATCGATGTTATATTGGATTGCTCAACGCTTACCGGAGCTGCTGCATAATCAGCCAATCCATCCAGAGAGCTTAACTGATTATTTGCATCTTGAATTGCTGTAGTAACACTTGACTGCGCTGTTGCTACACCATCATTTAAATCCTCTGTTCCTTTATATAAGTCATTTGCGCCGCTGTTTAAATCCTCTGCTCCACTGTTTAGTTCCTTTACACCTGTGTTTAAATCCTCAGCGCCATTTTTCAAGTCTTTTGCTCCACTATTCAAATCCTCTGCGCCACTGTTTAGATTATTCACACCAGTGTTTAGTTCGTTCGCACCATTATTTAAAGACTCTGCTCCATCTGCTATATCACCTGCAGCAGAATATAATTGATCCGTTGCTGTGCTTAAAGATGTAACTCCGGCATCTAATGTTTTTGCACCTTCAGTTAGTGCTACTGAACCTGTTTCAATTGTTGCAGCACCTGCAGAAATAGTCTGCAGAGCGATATTTAAGGCAGGTAGGCTTTTGGTCCCTTCCGACAACTGTGCTGCTCCTTGTGTAAGTTGTACGGAAGCTGCATTTATTTGAGTACTTGCTGCTAGTAAGGTCTGCGTATTTTGCGTATTTGCCGGATCAGAAAGCTTTGTCATGAAAGCTGCGAAGGTAGGATCTTTCATAAGAGATGGATTCGCTTTCACATATTGCGTTAAAAATGTTGCTGTATTATTCACATTTGATATAAGAGAGTTTACTCCTGCGGTGTACTGAGTCAGACTTAAGTCAAAGGCTTTTGTTCCTTCTGCAAGGGTCTGCGCTCCGGTTGTAATCTGTTCTATATTACTTGTTTTATCTACCAATTGATCTGCTCCGGATTTTAATTGACCAATACCTGCTTCCAAAGTTTGCGCTCCACCGGCAAGCTTTGAGGAACCATCTTTTACCGTTGCTACACCTTCTGCATACTCCGCAAATTTATCATAGTAGATTTGGGTTCCATCTGCCAGTGTTTCGGTTCCATCCAGTAGTGTCGCTGCTCCATCTGCTAATGCTTTGGTTCCATCAAGCAGTGTTCCGGTTCCATCTGCTAAGGTTTTGGTTCCATTTTGTAATGTCCCTGATCCATCTGCTAATGCTTTGGTTCCATTAAGCAGTGTTCCGGTTCCATCGAACAATGTCCCGGTTCCTTCTAATAATTTTGAAGTACCATCACCCAGTTGACTTAATCCATCCTGAAGCTCTGTCAGTTGATTCGGTACCTCCTTTAACTTATCGGAAAGCTGCTGAACAATTTCTTTATTAACATTAGAACGTGTTTCTTCTTCTACTTCCAATACTGCTCTGGCTAATATCTGACTTGCAAGGAAATTTCGCTTTTCATTTGGCGAATAAATAATCGTCGCCGACTGCTTATCATTAGAGTTTGCTGAAGCAATATTTTCAGAGAAAGTTTGTGGTATTGTAATCGTCGCATAATAATCAGTACCTTCTGTTCCGAACTTTGCAGTCTCTGTATCGGTAAATATAAACTTCAGAGATCCGTCCTCCTCTAAACGGTCACACATTTCTTGCCCCAAGTTTCGATCTTCCCCATTAATCGTAGCTCCTGCATCTTTGTTGACCACGGCAACCGGTAAGGTCTCCAATTTTGAATATGGATCCCAAAATGCTCCCAAATAAAAATAACTGTAAAGAAACGGGACAATAATTATTGCAAGAACTACTGCCGCACAAAAAATCCTTCTCTTTGTAACTATCTTCCTCATATGGTATGCTCCTTCTTATCATTTCATTGTGGGAGTATAGCATGCAATCTGAATTATGTAATTAGACATTAATTTTTCAATGTATAATTTTGTGACAAAAAAAGAAATCTGACTAAAAATTAGACAGATTCCCTATTTTGTCTATATGAAGTATTCTTCACTGAAGTTATACTTATCTTAACAAAATTCAGTGAAAATAATTAATAATACCCGCTATTATTGGAATGCGATGTTTTTTTCTCCTTATAACGTGCAGTAGCAAATTTTTCTGTACCATATGCCAAGTTTTCTAATTGCGCAGAAATATATTCCGGCGTTTCCTTCATCCCATGAAGAGCCCAGGATGTAATCGTCCCTGTCATTCCAAAGGCATAAAACTCTGCAATAAATCTTATTTCGTCTTCTTCCATCTTCGTATTCTTAGCTATTTTACTAATGAGATCACAAAACAACTCACTTACAACCTTAAACAAGTATTCTTCAAATTCGTTTTTTACGGATGCCCTCAGTGTATTCATATAAAAATAATCCTCAGTTTTCATTTTGGTCAGCATCTGTAATACTTTTTTAATACTATTCTCATAGGTAAGATCATCCGTTACGATTGATATAATCTCATTATAATAAATCCAGTTTACCAACTCATATTTATCTTGAAAATGATAATAAAAGGTCTGCCGATTAAGACCACAGATTTCGGTTATATCAGAAACCGTAATTTTATCAAAGCTTTTCTTTTTTGTTAACTCCTTAATCCCTTCTGCAATAGCCCTTTTTGTAATCATTGAATCTGACATAGATGTCACGCCTTTCATGTAAATCATAACGTCCTAATAATATAATTCATATCCTATATTATTATGGCTTCCTAGCTCATAGATGCTAAAAATCATAATATAACATTCTATTAAATTTGGCTATATATTTTCTTAGATTTGCATAAAATAAGCATATATAAATTAATATTTTTATATATTAAGTTAGTATTGTTTCTATTTCATACTGTGAGTTGACAAGTAGCCACATTTGCGGAAAGTAGATCATAATATTCCAGATCCCCGTTCCATGTAACCCGTATTCCTTTGCTAATTTCATAATTGCATCAATACTCCTTGCATCGATAAACCATACAATATGCGGATGCGGATATTTACCTTTGTTATCAATATACCTAAAATAAGATGTCTGAGAAACTTCATCAAAATGAATGGTCGCACCCACTTCATCAGCTAAGGTTATGGCTGAATTTATCGTTAATGAGTTCGCTTTTGTGACTC
>JAQUYQ010000137.1 GCA_028691795.1 Herbinix sp. | reverse complement strand
TATTTGTGCACAGACAAAAAAATAGGTTGCATAACGTGTAATTAAGAATTTTTAAAAAGTCCCATAAGCCGTATAATTACAGCTTCGTGGGACTTCAAACGTCATTATAGTGTCAAAAACAGGATTATACACCAAATATAGATATAGATGTCATAATTCTGATTTGACACCCGTAGCAAATATTTCATCTATGTAATTAAGGTATCTATGTTTAATTACCCTTTAATTGGCAATAATGCATATCAAGGAGGTGTAGTTATGGTAGCTTTTATTAAAAATTATAATCTTGTAAGTATAAAGAAGAAATTTATGCTTCTTTATCTATTAAATGTTACTGATATTATTTTTACATTGTTATTACTGAAGACCGGTTATTTTGCTGAAGTAAATATATTGATGGTGAATGCAGTTCAAAGCCCGGCGGCCAGTATCCTGCTGAAAGTAATATTACCGGCAATTCTTTTATTTTATATTTATCAACATATTAAAGATGCAGAGGTACTTCAATTAAAAACAGCAAATATTGCTGCGAATATATCCTTGACCCTGTATTCATTAGTCAATCTGTCTCATTTGGTATGGGTAGCGTTACTTCCTATATTTATGACACAATACTGATTTTGTCAAACAATCTTCTAGTCTTTGTACTGCGAAGTTTCAGCCACAGTATAAATAATGTTAGCATAGTTTAGATGAAAGAGTACATCCAGAGTAATTGCCAATGGCAATTACTCTGGATGTACTCTTTCTTTTTTATTATTTCAAAACTGATAAATAAAATTAATTGAATTTATTTTATGTAGGGAAGTTCTTTAATCATATCATATAAATCGTTAAAGTCTCCTTGTTTAAAATCTGTGATATCCGCTCCCACCGGACAGATCAAACATTCTTTCAAAAGAAAGGTATTCATACCTAAAACAGAAGCGCACATATCCTCTGATACATCATTTCCAACCATAATACATTCTTCCGGTTTTTTTCGTATACTAGCTAATACCTCCTTATAATACTCTAGATTCGGCTTGCAAAAAGAGCTGACTTCATATGTCGTAATCAGGTCAAAATCTTCGGGATTCAAACCTGCCCATAGCATTCGATTATGAGTAGCAACCCTAGGAAACAAAGGATTTGTTGCAAGTGCTATCTGATATCCCTTTTCTTTTAATAGTTGTATACACTCATTGGCGAGCGGGTGTGCACAAGTTGTACTTTTCACTTCGTTAAATTCATTGCGATAAAAATCCTCGAACACCTCTTCCAATTGTCTTGCTTCCTTACCAAGCAATCTACAAAACTCTTGCCAAAACTTTTCTTCATTCGTCACGGAACCATCATTTTGTATCATTAACTGCGTTCCAGACATTACCGCCTGAATCGTTTTTTGCGGCTCCATACCGTGTGTAATCATTTTGCCTGACAATGCCTTAATATACGCATCCAGAAACTTTTCCTGGCTCGGCATGGGTAAAAGAGTTCCATCTAAGTCAAATATAAATGTATTCATAAACACCTCCATTTGCCGTGTTTACAGCACGGTTTCATTTGCATATCAATTGTTTCATACTAGCGTCCACGCATGCGACTTGCTCGCATGCATAAATTCAACGTGTGAATTATTCTTTTTATAATTCACACTAACCTCTACGTATAATATAAAGACCTATTGGTTCCAATAATTCAAGCTGTGAAAATCAATTGCATTTTCACATTATATTAACAAAATTTGGGCTACAAATCAACTGAATTCATAATGAATTACTTGCTTCATTCTTATGAGAGACTATTCCTACCGCATTATTACATTTTATAGCTGATAAATTCTTATCCTTAACTTCAAGCATGATATCTATTTTCTTATATGGTAGTTCACTATAATATTTGATGAACTCCTCTAATAATATAGTTTCTGAATGGCTTCCCGGTTTTGCGTCTGCCTTTTGCTGAGAATAGTGGATTTTCTGTACTCCGTCATGTTCGGTCCAGGATTTTCCACATCGGATAATCCACTCAGCATCTGAAATATCTTCCTTTGGCGGGTTGATACTATGATGCAAGTTATCAAATATAGCCGGTGCTCCGATTTTCTCTGATATCTGTAATATTTCTTCGATATTATAATTTTTATCATCGTTTTCGATTACGAGTCTTTTCTTAATATCATTTGAAAGCAAGCGATAATTAGCAAGGAAGGTTTTTATCGCCGTAATCTTATCCCCATATACCCCACCGATATGAAGCACTAGCTTACTATTTGCATTCATGCCGAGCGAAGTTAAAAAACGTTCATGATATTCTAAGTCTTTAACCGCATTTCCTACCACTTTACTGTCAGGAGAATTTAAAACAGTATATTGGCCAGGGTGCATCGATACCCGAATACCTGCTTTTCTGATTTTATGCCCCAACTGACTTAATATATCCTGATATTCTTCCCACCAGCGAACTTGGTTGATCGGATGTGATCCAAATGGGATGATATCCGAGCTAATTCGAAAAAGTTTAAGGTTATTTTCGCTGTTATAATCAATGATAGCTTCTAAAGCCGATAGATTTGCCAAAGTTATTCTTTTAATATTTTCCTCTGTTGCATTCTTAAGGATACATCTTTTTAAACCTGTATTCGGTACTCCAATTGTGAGACAAGCATAACCAATCGCCATCATCATCCCTCCCTAGTTATCAAATATATTATAGGACTGTCTTATATTCAAGTAATATTTTCTGCCATTCTTTCTCCGGTATATAGTCTGCAAGTTCCTCTACCCCTGCTTCTTCCCTAATTTTATTTTTTAGAATTGCTCTCTCAGTTTCAGAAAGCATTTTAAATACTAATTCATATTCCCTACCATAAAAACATTCCTCCAAAAGCTCAATAAAATCATTTAGGCTGCGTACTTTTTCTTGTATTCTGGCAACTTTATCAGAGATTACTCCAATTTCTCTAAGTTCCTCTATGAAATCCCTTAACGTCTCATCCTCCATAGGAATTCCATCCTCGAAGCTTTCTTCCTCCTGTGACTTTACAGCAAATGATAGAAATAATTCATGCAAGGTATTTGTTTTTAGATTATGGCATACTCTGCTTACGAGCTGTGGAATTGCTACCTTTACATAGGTTATTATATCCGTTTCTAAATTAAACTCTGCTCTTATATTATCGAAAGCTTCCTCTAACTTCTTTTTTATTTCATCTGCATTCAATACTTCAAGATTACTTTGAAGCCAACTGCAGTCTTTGGTAGGTATATTTAATTCCGTAATCTTTAATCCCAGCAAATCACATCCAATAGCATTTGTTAACACCAATTCAAATAAATTAATTAGCATATGCTCCGCTTCTTTATGATAACCCATTAATAAATCATGAATGGCTTGTAATGAAAAATGATTAAGAAACTCATTTTCTATGGAAAAGCAACGCAAATAATCAAAGATATATTCCACTCCCAATAGCGTTGTATTCGTCTCCAGAAGTGGATAATCTATACTTCCTGGCATCTCATGTGATTCAAATTCAATATTATAAGCAGAGAAAAACTCAGATAATCCGGCTATGGTATCCTGATAAGCAATGTTGTTCACCATCAAGCGATTTTTCGCAAGATTATCAAGTAATAACTTTGCCCTATTTTTAACTGCTGCAACCGTGTCCATTCCTTTATAAAACAATACAGAAATTTTTTCCTGCTTTAACATATCAATTTTCTCGGACATTTCTATTGATTTCAAATATACACCTATGCTGTATGTTATGGACTGTAATAATACCTGTGCCTTTTCGACCGGTATCGAACTGCTCTCTCCGTTAGTATACCGCTCCACCTCCTTGCCCAGTAAATCAATTATTTCTAATTGAATTCTTTCTATCTGAGAATCGGTAAGTAGTTTACTAGCACAAACTTCTTGAAATAATGATTGAAAATAATATCCCTGATCCAAAAGCATATCATTTATTGGATTTAACTTATCTAATTGCTTCATAAATGTTGTTGTAGGATGTATCATAAATTAATACCTCCATACTCTCCCTTCTAATCTTATTCTTCATTATCCCAATCCAGAAAATCTACGTAATTATCCTCATAGCCATTCAAATCACGATATTCATTTGCTCCATAACGAATGTCACGGCAATAATTTTCCAACATGGAGGAATTAAGGAATTCCAAGGAACCCTGGCATACGTCATCAAAATACTTTTTCATGATGTGTATGAGCTCATCGTCCGACATTTCTTCTAACGATTCATTTTTAAAATAGTAAAAGCATTCTTGTAATTCGGTCAGTGTTTCCATATATATATCCTGGTAAATATACGGTGAATCTGCAAATTCCATAATAATTTTCTGTATTACTCCGCCTCCGAATTCAATTCTTCCGTTTCTCTCTAAAGCCTCCTTACGATGTTCTACTAAGTCATGAATATCAGTTTCACTTAGCTGTAATCCATGATTAATTGTAAAATCATTGCATTTTCTTATTTCGGTTAATACATGTTGATTTAATAAGGCTACCGGTAAGAACATAAATTGCTCACTCATTTTAGTACCAATCCTTTCCTAAAAATATTTTTCAAAAAGGGTATTGACATTAAGCAAATATTGTGTTATAGTTATATTGGATTTTTATGCATAGTATTATTATTCGTTAATTATTAATTATATGCTATTTTATTTGAATCGTCAACTAGGATTAACAAAAATATAATAATAAATTAAAAGTCATATTACTTGATATATTTTGGTCAAGTAATATGACTTTCTTTTTTTATTATTTATCAAATCCATCTTCTAAACCGGAAGGAATTTCTCCGGCCGATTTTGCCTTAGATATTTTTTATTTATACCCTTTTATTAATTCCACAGTATTTGCATTAAATGTACTCTCAGAAGAAAGTTATTTCATTTGAAGATACAATCAAATGCTGGAAATATAATTATATTACGGTGTTTCAAGGATGCCCACAATATTCTTTAGAGACTCCTCATACTCAGTATCTGAGGAATTCTTAAATATCAGTAAATCATCAATAACCTTAGGATCATCCAGGGTAACCGGTACTGAAAAATCACAGCTTGCAATATATTCATCCCAATGTTCCAATTTCCAAGTATCACGATCAGAGTTTCTGGCTATCATGCGCTGCCTGCAAACCTCTACCGAGGTCTCAACCCATACCACAACAAGTCTGGTATTCTTTTCCTTCAGTTTGGTCTTTAAATTATTGATGTAAGTCAAGTCTCTGATTTCTTCGGTAAATGGCGCATTAATCAGTACAATATCGTCATAATCCAACGCTTCCAAAGCCAATGCTACCACGGTTTCATATTCAAAATCTCTAATATTTTCTTCAAAAAATTTGGAGCTTCTGTTATACGGTTCACCAGCAACTTTAAATATTTGTTTTGATAATAAGATTAATGTGTCCTTATCTAGATATACTACATGCTTTAATGTCTTAGAAAGCTGCTTTGAAATAAAAGTTTTCCCACAAGCAGGCGGTGATGTAACTAATATGAGCTTCTTCATTATTTAATACTCCTAACTTTTTTGGAAGATATTAATGCATATGATAAGTATAACATATGTAAGGTAAATATCAATTAGCAACTGCCATAAATATCTAAAAAACCAGCTTAAGCTTTCTGCTTTTAATGGTTATAAATCTTGTTTTCTTGAAACCATATAACAAAATCAATACTAAATTAATCCAGTATATTCTCTATACTTATATGCATTATTTTTATGAATCCAGTTTATATTCTATACTTATATGCAATATTTATCCCATCTCATACATATATTAGATTGAGAAATCATCGGAGAATAATCCATGCCTAATATAGACGAGCAACAATCACAAAATAGGAAAATGACCTTTACAGGTAGAGGACAGGTATCTGTAAATCCGGATCTTGCTATTATCCGTCTAGGTGTGCAAACTACAGGAGAAGATGTGACCGCTGCACAATCAGAAAACGCAAAAATAAGCAGTCAAATTCTAGCAGCGCTAAAGGAACTGGGTGTAACTGATATAAAGACTTATCAGTACCAAATTGAAAAGCTTTATGATTATGAGAACGGTACAAAAATTGACCGTGGGTACTCGGTACGTAATATAATGGAAATTCGAACGGGTAATATGGGCCAAGTCGGAGTAATCATTGATACTGCCGTTTATAATGGAGCTAATGTTGTTGATCTCATTAGCTTTGAAGTATCCCACCCAGATATGTACTACCAGCAAGCTCTTAACCTTGCTATAAGAAATGCGTATCAAAAAGCAAAAACTGTTTCCACTGGTTTAAGAATAATGTTTGACCCTGTTCCCATTCTTATTACAGAAAACAGTTTACAACCTATTCCATACACACCAACCTATGCCTTAAGAGAAGGAGCTTATACTACACCAATTGAATCTGGCAGCAAGCAGATTGAAGCATCCGTTACCGTTGAATATGTTTACTAAATAGCCAAAAATGTACCTAGTATAATA
>JAQUYQ010000136.1:4196-6543 GCA_028691795.1 Herbinix sp. | reverse complement strand
ACCTCAACATGATCTCCTAAAATTGCACCAAATTTTTTTTGACCGGTTTCAAGCTTTAACTCTCCTGCATGCACGACTACCAAGGATTTGTCTGACTTTACATTGGAGGTTATGGAACCTGCTCCCATATGTGATTTATAACCAAGAATTGAATCGCCCACATAATTATAATGAGGAACCTGAACCTTATTAAAAAGGATGACGTTTTTGAGCTCAGTAGAATTACCAACAACGGCGCCTTCACCAACAATAGCACTTCCTCTGATAAATGCACAATGTCTTATTTCAGCATCCTTGCAGATAATTACTGGGCCATTGATAGAAGCAGTGGGAGCAACCTTTGCTGATTTAGCAATCCAGACATCCTCACCAATCTTATTATATTCCTCAGGGGACAAGTTTGCACCAATTCTAAGAATTTCGTTTTTTATTTTACCTAATACCTCCCAAGGATAAGAACAATCCGAAAAGGCTTCTTTCGCAATTGTTTCATTTAAATCAAAAAGTGAATTAATCATAAGGTATTCTGACATTTTAATCATATCCTCCTTCATTTTGGAGGATTTACCTCCTTCTAATAATTTTATTCCACTGTTACTGATTTTGCAAGATTCCTTGGTTTATCAAGATCAAGGCCTTTTCCAATGGATACATAATAAGATAACAACTGCAAAGGTATCACTGCCAGGGAAGTTGTAAAATGCTTGTCGGTAACAGGAATATATACTGCAATATCTGATACTTTAACAGCCTCTTCATTACCTTCGTTTGTTACTGCAAGAACTAAGGCACCTCTTGACTGAATCTCAACTATATTACTTAATGTCTTCTTATATAAATCTTCCTGCGTTAGTATTGCTGTAACTAAAGTTCCATCCTCTATCAGAGCAATCGGGCCATGCTTTAATTCACCAGCAGGATATGCTTCGGAATGAATATAGGATATTTCCTTCAGCTTCAGTGAACCTTCAAGAGCTGTAGTATAATCCACCCCTCTTCCAATAAAGAAGCATTCTTTTACAGCAACGAATTTGGAAGCAATGTATTGAATTTGGGTTACATTATTATCTAAAATAGATTGAATTTGTTCCGGTAACTGACGTAAATTCTGCAGTAATGTATCAAATTCATTCTGGGGTAAAGCACCACGAACTTTAGCAAAATGCATAGCAAGCAGATATAGTGCAGAAAGCTGCGTTGAATAAGCCTTTGTTGTTGCAACCGCAATTTCAGGACCAGCCCAGGTATACATTACATTATCCGCTTCTCTTGCAATGGAGCTGCCTACCACATTTATGATTCCAAGGACTTTCATCCCCTGTCTTTTCGCTTCTCGTAAAGCCGCCAGAGAATCCGCGGTTTCACCGGATTGGCTGATTATAATAGTTAAAGTTCCTTCCTCTAAAATAGGATTGCGATACCTAAATTCAGAAGCCAAATCTACTTCAACCGGAATTCTTGCCAAATCTTCTATAACATATTTACCTGTCATGCCTGTATGATAGGCGCTACCGCAGGCAACGATAAATATCTTCTTCAGATTCTTTATATCTTCCTCATTCATATTCAGTTCATCAATAACAATATCATTATCCCTAATTCTTGGATTTAATGTATCCCTGACTGCTTTCGGCTGCTCATGAATTTCCTTCAGCATGAAATGCTCATAGCCACCTTTTTCCGCTGCAGAGATATCCCATGCAACCGTTTTAAGTTCCTTTTCAATTGGCTCCAAATCAGAATTATAAAAGCTTACGTTATCTCTTGTTAACTTAACAATTTCGCCATTATCAATATAGTAAACATCTCTGGTATACTTTAAAATTGCCGGTACATCGGAAGCTATATAGTTTCCACTTTCTGATACTCCAACGATCAGCGGACTGTCTTTACGAACAGCAAATAATTCATCCGGATGATCATTAAATACGATTCCCAATGCATAGGAACCTTCCAGCTTTGTCATTACCTTTGTGATAGCCGCAAGCGCGTCACCCTCGTAATAATGATCTAATAATTGAACTACTACTTCCGTATCCGTTTGGCTTTGGAAGCTATATCCTTTATCAATCAGACGTTGTTTTATTTTTATATAATTTTCAATAATTCCGTTATGTACAACTGCAATTGATTCATTAGAATTATAATGAGGATGAGAGTTTGTATCAGAAGGTACTCCGTGTGTAGCCCATCTGGTATGTCCGATGCCTGAGGTTCCCTGTATCGTCTCTCCACCATTTGTTAAATCACTCAGTGCCTTCAGTCTTCCCTTACATTTTGCAATTTCTATCTTTGTTCCATCATTAACAGCAAGACCTGCCGAATCATATCCTCTGTACTCCAATTT
>JAQUYQ010000136.1:0-4096 GCA_028691795.1 Herbinix sp. | reverse complement strand
CCTTCATTTTAGGAGGTTTTTCCTCCCTTGTCTTTAGGAGGAATTATCCTCCATTCTATAGGAGGTTTTTCCTCCGTTAAATTATTGTATTCTGTAAATAGAAATATGGTACTATATATTTAACACTTAACCTTAGGCGTTAGTTTACCATATTTCCCTAGCCTTGTCACTAGTATAAGGGGCGAAAAAAAATGAAATATCTGTGCCTATTTTTTGTAAAATATGGAAGATTCCTTAAAATAATACGATAATGCAGCTTGATTATTCATCCTTTTAACTCCCTCAACCATCTTGGCAACAAAGCCTTCCAGCTTTATGGTGTACTCCTCTTTTGATATCTGGCCTTCCGATACATAGGTTAAACCTTTTTCCCAACTTGCGGTAAGTTCTGCATTTAATAAGGATTTAATTGAAGCATTCACCACATCATAAATCAGCTCTCCAAGTAACGTCGGAGTTATAATCTGTGTTTTTTTATTAAGGTTAAGATATGTAATCGTAACTAATTTGTTCAGAATTTCAGCTCGGGTTGCACTAGTGCCAATTCCGCTTCCCTTAATTTGAGCTCTCAGTTCCTCATCTTCAATTAATTGTCCTGCATTTTCCATGGCAAGGATTAAGGCACCCGAATTATATCTTTTGGGAGGAGCGGTTTCTCCCTCTTTTATTGTCAGCATATTTATTGGAATATGCATCCCTTTCTTCAGGCTCATAATTGACTGTAATAACGCTTGATCCGAGTTATCCTCGTCATTAATATCATTTTCCTCATTCGAATTAGCCGCATTACCTTTTCCAGCATTGCCTGCTGAATTACCTGCCACTTTTTCAAAAGTATTACCTAATACCTTCAGATAACCTTCCTTCTCTAGGACACGAACCGATGCAAAAAAGCTTTCCCCTTTGATTTTTGCAACTATTACGACTTTACGGTATTCTGCCGCAGGGTAGAATATACTGAGAAAACGTTTGACAATCGTTTCATATACTTTTGCTGCCGTATGGGATAGAGAATGTAAGGCATTTAATCCTTGTCCGGTCGGAATTATAGCATAATGGTCTGTAATCTGACTGTCATTGACATAACGTGTTTTTGCAATATTTTTATAGGCTCCCTGTTGGAGAATTTCATTCACAAAACCTGAGAATTGATTTAACCCTTTTAACCCATTAATATTTTTATAAATTTCTTTGGATACCGCAGTGGATAGTACTCTGGCATCCGTTCTAGGATAGGTAACCAACTTCTTCTCGTATAGTTCCTGTGTTATTTTCAAAGTCTCATCTGGACTTATTTTAAACATTCTCGAGCAATCATTTTGAAGCTCCGCCAGGTTGTACAATAATGGCGGATTCTTATTCTCCTTTTTCTTCTCAAGCTGGCTTATTTCTGCCAAAAGTTTGGATGGCTCACCTGAATTTAACACGGCATTCCAGGTTCCGTCATCATTTAGAGCCGGTATCTGCTCAGCAAGCTCTGATATTAATTTAGTCGCTGAGGTCTTCTCAGAAAAACCATTTTCTTTATATAATAAGTTTGAATTAAAATATTTTGATCCTTCTACTGCTCTGAATTCTGCTGAAAGCTCTTTATCCTCAACCTGTAACCCGCTTAATACACGATAAAAAGGTGTTTTTACAAAGCTTCGGATTTCACGTTCTCTTCTAACAACCATTCCAAGAACACAGGTCATAACCCGACCTACAGAAATCGCAGTCCATTTTTCGGAGTTTAATAGCTTTTGAACTTCATTCCCATACTTAAGGGTTAGAATTCTGGAGAAATTAATACCCATTAAATAATCTTCCTGTGCACGCAAATAAGCTGCATCTGAAAGATTATCATATGCAGCTAATGGTTTAGATTCTCTTATTCCACGAAGAATTTCCTCCTCTGTCTGTGAGTCAATCCAAACACGTCTCTTCACTATAGTATCCGGAACTTTTGCCTCCTGATCTACCAGTCGGTAAATGTATTCTCCCTCCCGTCCAGAGTCAGTACAAACATAGATCGTATCTACATCCTTACGGGTAAGCAGTCCTTTTACGATATTAAATTGCTTTCTAACATTGGGAATTACCTCATATCGATATTCCTTTGGTAAAAACGGAAGCGTATCCATGCTCCATTTTTTTAAAGCAATATTGTAAACTTCCGGATAACTCATAGTAACCAGATGTCCGACACACCAAGTAACAATTGCATCGTCTGATTCAATATAACCATCCTGCTTCTTACCGGATATTTTAAGTGCTTTGGCAAATTCAGTCGCAACACTTGGTTTTTCTGCAATATATAAACTTTTAGACATAGCTCTCCAACTTTCTTAATAATTAAACATATTGTATCACAGATTTTGCAGATTAGGAATATGTCTTGAATTATTAACTTCAATCGTATAAAATAAATATAGTTAATATTACTATATATCATACCCGCAGGAGGAGTTTCATGAAAGCATATCAGATATTTTGCGATTCATCGTGTGATTTACCTGACATTTTACTGAAACAGCATAATATTAAATTAATACCGTTCTATGTTAGCTTTGATCGGGATAAGTATTATAAAGAAAATATCGATATATCGAATGAAGACTTTTATGAAATATTAGCATTAAAGAGTACCTATTCATCAACATCAATGCCCTCTGTTCAGGACTACATAAATGAATTTAGACTGGCGCTGAAAAATGATCTTAACATTATTTGCTTATGCCTTTCCCATACCTTAAGCGGCTCTTACCAATCAGCAGTTAATGCAAAACATATTTTGGAGGAGCAATATCCGGAGGCAGAAATTCATATCATAGACAGCATTCAGGCGACTGCCGCGCAGGGAATGTTATTACTTCAGATAGCTTATATGAAGGAAGCTGGCATGTCAATATCTGCAATTGCAGAAAAGATAGACCGCATAAAAGCCACTGCACGCATAATGTTTACTGTAGATTCTTTGGAATACCTAGAGAAAGGAAAACGAATTGGTAAAGCTGCCGCTTTAGTCGGTGATCTACTTAATTTAAATCCACTCATTCAGTTAAAAGGTGCCGAACTAATTCCCTATTCCAATGTAAAAGGCCGTAAAAATTCCTTAGACCGAATATATTCTATGGTGAAAGAATATTTTAAAGAAACAGGAGAAATGCCTGAGCATTACGACTTTGGAATTGCCCATGCAACCACACTGGAGGATGCCCTGTATTTACAAAAATGTGTCGAGGGGTATATCGGCCGTAAGATTGATTATCCGGTATTTCAAATCGGAGTTACAATCGGAACTTATACCGGTCCCGGTGGAATCGGAATATGCTTTGTAAAAAAATATAATTATATTTAGAAGGAGGAAGCTACATGTCACCTAAGAAGGTTTATTACGAGAATTTGGCTGATAGTATTATCGAAAAATTTAACAAACGAGGAATTGAAGGTTATTACTGTGAGAATGCCGAAGAAGCACTACTTACAGCAAAACGCTTCTTAACTCCTGGTTGTTCCATCTCTTGGGGCGGCTCACAGACTTTGAGCGAAATCGGTTTATTGGATGAATTTACAGCCTCTGATTACATTATTTATGATCGCAGTAATGCGAAAACCCCAGAGGAAAAATCGGCTATGTACAGTAAGATTGTAACTGCTGATTATTTTTTTATGAGCTCCAATGCGATTACTCTGGATGGGCAGCTGGTTAATATCGATGGTAGCGGCAATCGAGTTGCCTGCCTGATCACAGGGCCAAAAAATGTAATTATTATAGCAGGCATGAACAAAATTGTTACCGATGTAACCAATGGTATTGAGCGTGTCCGCAATATGGCCACACCGCCGAATGTTGTTCGGTTAGGAGTAAAAACTCCTTGTGCTGAACTTGGAAAATGTGCCAATTGTTTGATAGATGAATGTATCTGTTGCGAGATTGTTATCACCAGAAAATCCAAGATTCCGGGACGAATTAAAGTCATTTTGGTCGGAGAAGAGCTTGGTTATTAAAAAATTCGAAAGCGAGGCTGCTGCTTATGTCACACAAAAACTGCTGTACTCCAAAAGATGTTGATAAATGTGTAAATGTTAATGTTAATGTTGATGTTCCTAAAAT
>JAQUYQ010000016.1:3250-31913 GCA_028691795.1 Herbinix sp. | reverse complement strand
ATTACTTAAGTTTGACTAGGTTTCGCTTGTAATTAGTAAGGCAAAAAGGTATACTCAAATAGAAGGTACGAAGGAAAAATGGAGGGAATGCTCAAATGGAGGCAGTAAGAATAAGAACCGATCAAGCCGAAACCGGTATGATAGTTGCTTCAGATATTTTTACTACAAATAATCAATTAATTATTACAAAGGGTACTATCTTAGATGAAAGAATGATTACAAGGTTACGTTTTTATAATATCTATGGTCTTATGATATATAGTAATGATAATAATGATAATAATGCATCTGACCTTAAAGAAGAATCTTACATCGAGATGCTGCGTAATACTCCGGAATTTAAGAAATTCAATCGTACCTATATAGACACCATTTCTAGCGTGGAAGATAATTTTAACAATGTTATTAACGGTAACAGTGAATTTAATGTTGATGAGATGCTGACAGAGACTGATCGTATTCTGAAAGAAGGCCGTAACGGAGCCCACATTCTAGAGATGCTCCATGGTATTCGTAATTATGATGATATGACCTATGTCCACAGCTTGAATGTTTCTCTTATTTGCAGTATTTTTGCCGGATGGCTAAGGTTTTCGCATGAAGATACCAGGATTTTAACCCTAGGAGGCTTACTCCATGATATCGGTAAGATGTTGATTCCAAAAGAGATTATATCAAAGGATGGCAGATTAACGACAGAGGAATTTAATATAGTCAAAACACATACGATTAAAGGCTATCAGGTACTGAAAGATCAGCCGGTTGATATCCGCATAAAATATGCTGCACTCATGCATCATGAAAGAACGGATGGAAGTGGTTATCCGAATGGTTTTATTGGGGAGCAGGTAGATGATTTCGCTAAAATTATTGGAATTGCAGATGTATATGATGCGATGACTTCTAATCGCAGGTATCGTAATGCAATCTGTCCTTTTGATGTAGTTGAAGATTTTGAGCGTGACGGTTTCCTCAAGTACGATCCGGGATTTCTTATGACTTTCATGGAACGTATTGTTGAATCATATCTTCACAATATTGTTCGACTAAGTGATGGACGAGAGGGTGAAGTAGTCATGATTAATAAGCTTGCTCTTTCAAGACCGGTAGTTAGGGTAGGAAGTAAATTTGTGGATCTGTCGAAGGAACGTAATTTGATAGTTGAAGAAATCATTTAGAACTATATAAATATATATTGTACCAAAAGCATATATAAAAGAGCACCAACTCCAATACTGAGGAGGGTGTTCTTTTTCCATATATGGAGCACTGCGATTACTACAATGCTGATTACTTCCGGAAGGGAATGAGGTGACTTAACAAAGGATACGTCCTTTAGGCAATAAACCACTAACATACCAATGATAGTAAAGGGTAAAATGTCAGCCAGATATTTTATGTATTTCGGTATTTGCCTGTTTTCAGGAAATACCAGAAAAGGTAACACCCGTGTGAGGATAGTTCCAACCGATACAACTCCGAAGAAAGTGAATAATTGAGTTAAGGTATAATTCATAGCAGTTTACCCCTTTCCATAGGTGTTTTCAGTACGGTTACAAAGAAGAGAATGGATAACATCGCAGGAATGATGAAATTAGAAGGACCGAAAAGCAACCGACATAAGATTGCACTGGCAATTCCTATTACAGCAGGAAGATGATTCGTGGTCGACCTCCACTGATTGATTAAGATAACAACAAATAATGACGTCAAAACAAAATCAATTCCTTTTGTATTAAATTCAACCATACTGCCAAGAATTCCGCCAATCAAAGAACCGGTAATCCAATAAAGGTGATCCAGAAAGGAAATAAAAAAATAAAACCATTTTCGATCTACCCCTTTTGGAACCTCTGCCGAGCATACGATGGAGAAAGTCTCATCCGTTAGTGTAAGAATGAGGTAGGGCTTAACATTTCCAATGCCTCTGTATTGCTTCAACATGGATATTCCATAAAATATATGGCGTGCATTCACTGCCAGAGTCATTAGAAAAGCACCAATCGGGTCAAAGCCGGCCGCGAGCAGAGTAACGGTGACAAACTGCATGGAGCCGGCATAGATAAAGATACTACTGAATAGTGTCCAGAGAAGAGAAAAGCCCTTACTATCCATAAGGATTCCGTAAGCAGTTCCTAGAACAATATATCCGGTTAAAACTGGTATGGTAAGTGGAAGAGCAGCCAAAAGGGCTACTTTTTTAGCTTTCATAAAAATCTCCATTCTGCCTAAACACCGCGAATTTGAGCGGAAGCACAATATTTGCAAAGCAAATTGTAAACAATTCACTTTGTGAAAAATTTTGATTTCAAACTATACTCCTTACGTACATTTTGAGAATGAATTTTCAGATAATGGATTATTTCTTGGAGGTTCCCGCATACACAGGGGTAAAGTCTTCGCTATCTGCACAAAGAAATCCAGAATACGTGGAGATGATTTTCTCAAAATAAGAGATTACGGTATCTAAATCATCTTTACATAAATTGATTGAAAAGATAGTCTTAATATTACGGTTCTTAATAAATGCCGCATCGGAAGGATCTTTAAAAGTAGCCTCCAGGAGTTCAAAATCAACTGAATTCTGATTGGCTAATTCAAGCTCCAGAACATTCATCTCCTCCCAAAGCTGGACAGAAATCTCTTTGGTGTCTTGTAATAACAAAGCAATATCCTTTGCACTAACCTCGGAAGAGGTCATATAAAGAAGATCAATAAATACTTTTTCAGGTTTATTACTGGAATTGTTTTTCTTATTTGCCATTGGCGTTTCCCTTTCTTAGTAGATGTAATACTTTTGGACAATTATAATACATTGGAATTAATTTCGCAATAACAACAGCTTATCCATAGAGCAAAGCAATAAATTAAAGGATTATACTGTTGACAGTGCGTTTTTATCATGATAATATAGTTAACACAAATTAATTAAATATGGTTAACTATATTAATGCAAAAATAATTGGAGGTTTGTATGGAAGAAAAATTTTCTACACTTGTAAATTTGTTATGGGAAGCATGTATACAAAATCTGAATGCTACACTAACGGATGAGCAGGCAAATAAATTTACTAATAACGACTACTACTATTTGCTAGTGATTCAATCATTACAAAGACCAAACTTCTCACAGATAGCAGAAAGATTATCAGTTACCAAACCTGCCGTTTCGGCAATTATAAGAAAACTGATCAGTATGGAACTAGTTAGTAAAATTCAATCGGTAGAGGATAAAAGAATTTATTACGTTGAAGTAACAACAAAGGGAGGGCGCATTTTACAGGGGGATAATGCAATTTATAAATGGGTTACAGATAGCATAGTAGATATTGCAGCAAATCAGACAGAACTACAAATTGTGGAACGGATAATATTAGAGTTAGTAAAAAGATTGGAGAACAAAAACAAATGAATTGTATTGTAATAAATAAAAATAAATTGTAATAAGTAAGAGAGGAGAATATGGATGATATTTTATTTTAGTGGCACAGGAAACTCAAAGCATGTTGCTGAGAAAATAGCATATGGTACAGGTGAAAGACTTGTATATATATCTGATGATACCATAAAAGCGAATGAGGTATATGAAGTTAAAGAAAATGATAAACTAGGTTTTGTTTTTCCTGTCTATTGGTATTGTATACCAACAATAGTTGAGAGGTTTATTAATTGTTTAAAGATATCGGGCTATCAGAAACAATATGTTTATGCCGTTGCAACGTATGGATTAGCTGGGGGTAATGTAATGGACAGGTTATCCCTAATATTGAATAAAAAGCAACTACAATTAAATGGAAAATATGGAGTAAAGATGGTCGACAACTATGTGGTTGGATATAATATTGAGAAAGAAGATATGAGGAGGAAAATCTTATATGATGCAGATGTAGAAATTGATAAGATTATTTCGATGATTGATCATAAAGAACATATTGACCATATTAAAAAAGGAAAGATAGCATTTGTGACTCCGATTACAGGATATGCCTATAGAAAAACCAATCACATTAAGAAATTCTATACAACCCAAGCATGTAATAGCTGTGGACAGTGTGTTAGAGAATGTCCTTGTAATGTAATTCATATAGAGGATGGTAAACTGAGATGGGAAGGTGATTGTACATTTTGTCTGAACTGTATCCATGGATGTAAACAAGCGGCAATTCAGTATGGCAAATTCACTGCGAAAAGGGAAAGATATCAATATACTCGAACTTTTCAGGAATATTGTTGCAAATAGAGGAGTGTGAACATTCTTGCAATTACCCTCTTGAAATTTTTTGCTCCACGTGTTATATTAAATATAGAACAGATAAAACATTCTCATAAACCCAGCGAGGTAGCATGAGAACTTATAAAAACACTCATAAAGGAGGAGTGGATTATGAACATTAATAAATTTACGCAGAATTCATTGCAGGCAGTTCAAAATTGTGAAAGTCTGGCATACGAATATGGACATCAGGAAATCGATGTGGAGCATCTGCTCTATAGCTTGCTAACCCTTGAGGATAGCCTGATTAAGAAACTGCTGGAGAAGATGGAAATTAACTCGGAGGTTTTTCTGGCACAGGTGAAAGGCTTATTGAATCGACGCCCGAAGGTTTCCGGAGGACAGCTAGTCATCAGCAATGACTTGAATAAAATTCTAATCTATGCAGAGAATGAAGCAAAACAGATGGGCGATTCCTACGTGTCGGTGGAGCATCTATTCCTTAGTATGTTGAAATCTCCAAACAAGGAGGTTAAGAACTTATTTAATGAATTTCGGATTAACCGAGAAGATTTCTTAAGGGCATTACAAACGGTCAGAGGAAATCAAAAGGTGGTATCTGATAATCCGGAGGCTACCTATGATACCCTTGAGAAATACGGATATGATCTGGTAGCTCGTGCGAAGGAGCAAAAGCTGGATCCCGTCATCGGCCGTGACAGCGAGATAAGAAATGTAATCCGAATCCTTTCTAGGAAGACTAAGAATAATCCGGTGCTGATTGGTGAACCCGGAGTTGGTAAGACCGCAGTTGTTGAGGGCTTAGCCCAGAGAATCGTAAGGGGTGACGTACCACAGTCACTTAAGGATAAGAAGTTATTTGCACTCGATATGGGTTCACTGGTCGCGGGAGCAAAGTATCGCGGTGAATTCGAAGAACGATTGAAGGCAGTATTAGAGGAAGTGGCAAAGAGCGAAGGTCAGATTATCCTCTTCATTGACGAACTTCATACCATTGTCGGTGCGGGTAAGGCTGAAGGCTCAATGGATATGGGGAATATGCTAAAACCCATGCTTGCAAGAGGTGAACTTCATTGTATCGGTGCAACCACTTTAAATGAATACCGTCAGAACATCGAGAAAGATGCTGCGCTCGAACGCCGGTTCCAGCCGGTTATGGTTGAGGAGCCTACGGTTGAGGATACAATATCAATTTTAAGAGGATTAAAGGAACGCTATGAGGTGTTCCACGGAGTTAAAATAACAGATAGTGCACTGGTCAGCGCTGCTACTCTTTCAAACCGATATATTTCAGACCGTTTTCTACCGGATAAAGCAATCGACCTAGTGGATGAGGCCTGCGCCCTGATTAAGACAGAGCTTGATTCCATGCCGACCGAACTGGATGATATGCAGCGTAGAATTATGCAGATGGAGATTGAAGAAGCAGCCCTTAAGAAGGAAAATGATCGTCTGAGTGCCGACCGGTTAAGTGATCTTCAGAAGGAACTCGCGGAGCTTCGTGAAAACTTCGCATCCTCCAAAGCTACTTGGGATAAAGAGAAGAATTCCATGGAGAAGGTTCATAAAATCAGGGAAGCGCTGGAGAACCTGAATAATGAGATTGAGGTTGCACAGAGAAGCTATGATTTAAATAAAGCCGCAGAGCTAAAATACGGCAGACTGCCTGAATTGCAAAGACAATTGCAAGCGGAGGAGGAGCGCCTTAAGAAGGAAGACAATGTGTTAGTTCATGAGAATGTTAGTGAGGAAGAGATAGCAAAGATTGTTTCCCGTTGGACGGGCATTCCAATCACTAAGCTGACAGAAGGCGAACGCAGCAAGACGCTCCATCTAAGTACAGAACTTCATAAAAGAGTAGTCGGACAGGACGAAGGAGTGGATAAGGTATCGGATGCAATTCTTCGTTCCAAAGCAGGAATTAAAGACCCAACAAAGCCTATTGGTTCCTTCTTATTCCTGGGGCCCACCGGTGTTGGTAAGACAGAGCTTGCAAAGGCACTGGCAGAAAATTTATTTGACAATGAGCATAATATGGTGCGAATTGATATGAGTGAATATATGGAGAAGCACTCCGTTGCAAGACTAATCGGTGCACCTCCCGGCTATGTCGGCTATGAAGAGGGCGGTCAGCTTACCGAAGCGGTAAGACGTAGACCATATACCGTTATTCTTTTTGATGAGATAGAGAAAGCTCATCCCGATGTCTTTAATGTATTGCTTCAAGTTCTGGATGACGGCCGTATCACGGACTCACAGGGCAGGACAGTGGACTTTAAGAACACTATTATAATCCTCACCTCCAATATTGGCTCCAGGTATCTGCTCGAAGGAATTGATGAAACGGGCGCAATTGGTAGCGAATGTGAAGAAATGGTTATGAATGATCTGCGTGCCTCCTTCCGACCTGAATTTTTGAACAGGCTGGATGAAATTATATTATTCAAACCACTGACGAAGAACAATATCAGTGATATCATGGATCTTCTCATTGTGGAGCTAAATCAACGTCTATCAGATAGGGAGATAACGATTTCTCTAACAGATCAAGCAAAAGCCTTTATTGCTGAGAGATCCTATGATCCGGTATACGGAGCAAGACCACTCAAACGCTTCCTTCAAAAGAATGTAGAGACCTTGAGTGCAAGACTTATTTTAAGTGATGAGGTTCATTCTGAGGATAATATCGTAATCGATGTGTATAATAATCAACTTGTTGCGAAAGTAAAGTAAACTCAAAGGATACAATGAGAAGATATGACCTTTCCTTCAAAAATTTTAGGAATAGGAAGCAGATAACTTTACTTATTTATCGAATTTTTTCACCCTATAATTCATAGAATTAAATAAGTGATTATTCTATGGAGGTAAGAATGAAGAGGTTTGCAATGGCAGTGCTGCTTCTTACAATTATGATTACAGCGATAGGCCTAACCGGCTGTAAGTCCGAGGATACTGAGATTAAGAAAATAAAAGATTTGGACTTTACCGTTGTTGAGGATGCGGATTTACCAGGTGAATTAAAAGAAATTATTGATGAGAAAAAGGAGGAACCTTTTAAACTGTCCTATGCCAACAAGGATAACCTTTATATTGCAGTAGGTTATGGAAAGCAAAACAGTGGAGGTTACAGTATCTCAGTAAATGAACTATATCTAACGAAAAATGCAATTTATATCAATACGAATTTAATTGGTCCAACACAGAGCGATATGGTATCTCAGGGGGTAACCTATCCTTACATTGTTGTGAAACTGGAGGCTCGTGAAGAAAGTGTTGTATTTGAGTAAAAGTGCTTATGTAAAAGAATATATATAGTTGTACAGCGGGAGACTGTTGAAAAGCAGGTTACATTAATTCGTATTATATTGGAAAGTACTTCAATATAAGCTGATTGTATGTGAAATTATGTTTTTCAATAGTCTCTTTTGTTACGACAATAATATCTGGTTTGCTTAAAAAAGTGTTTTGTTATCTGATTCACCTTAAAAAAGTGTTTATTATAGTATTATTATCAGATCAGCCCTATATAAGTATTTATATTGATTTACATACATATTATTGGTAGCGAAGTGGTATTCTTATGTTAATAAAATGGATAATATTGTTAAATGTTGCAATTATTACAATATTTAGTCTGTTTTATGGCTTAATAACAATATATAGTGGCAATTTAAAAATATGGAAATATGTCGGACATTTACCAATACCAAAAGTACTTTTTGTGCATTTGTATTAATTGATGTAGATTAAACTGACAGCGAATGTGAAATTATTCCATAAAATTGTACAAGATATTTTAAGTTTCTAGTGCATATTTTTATATACAATATCGGATTACATTGTAAATTGTCAGAATATTTGTTGACGATATTTGGAATTTGTGTTATACTGCTTGAGATGCATGAGATTTGTTACAGATTTATTTATATTAATGTGTACACACCCATTATTGGATTACCTGTTCCGGAGATGGTGAGAGGAAGCATTGGCAAGGAGAAAATAATGATGAAGCAAAATGATGTAAATTATGTTAGAAATGCTGTTATAAACCAGACTGGGAAAAGGGTTAAGATCCGAATAAATAGAGGAAGACATAAGGTAGACGTGTCAGAGGGAATTATTTCGGAGACATATCCCAGCATATTCCTGATAAAACTTCAAGAAACTAAAGATATGCCGGTAAAGTTTGTTTCCTATAGCTATACCGATATTTTAACGAAAGACGTGGAATTAATACTCTGCAGTTGAGAATAGACGGAATAGAGCTAAAACCGAGTAAAGAAAACGGTTTTAGCTTTTTTGATTCATAAATCTATATTCCCTCGAATAAGATATGACAGAGGCATCCGTCATATGTCCAAATTTAAGGAGGGATTATAAGTGGAATTGATTAAAAAGAATATTCATATGAATAAATTAAGATGTAAGAGTACCCTGCAGCTTACATTAGATGATGACTTTAATGTTCCGGATGTCAAACCGGACATTGATCAAATTATTACCGAGCAGGGTGAAATTAAAATCAATGATATCAAATCGATGAATGGAAAGCTCATAGTAAAGGGTGTCCTCGGGTTTAATGTCCTTTATTTAAGCGCCGGAGATCAGAGGCCGATTCATAATATTTCAGGAGAAATTCCTTTTGATGAAGTAATCAATATGGATATTACCTGTGCAGATGATGACCCAACCGTAAAATGGGATCTTGAGGATTTATCAACCGGTTTAATAAATTCCAGAAAGCTGAGCGTAAAATCGATAATACGCTTATTTGTAGGCGTAGAAGATCTTTACGATGAAGAAACGGCTGTTATGGTTGAGGGGCCGGAGGATGTGCAATCCATAAATAAGAAGATAGAGATAACCAATGTTGCTATTAACAAGAAGGATACCTTTAGGATTAAAGATGAAATTACAATGCCTTCGAATAAGGGGAATGTATCCTCGTTACTTTTTAAGGATATTGGATTAAGTAATGTTGAGGTAAGACTTTTAGATGACAAGTTCTCGATAAAGGGAGAGTTACCTATCTTTATACTATATACTAGTGACGCTGAGGAAAATCCAATGGAATATTATGAGACAGATATTGTGTTTAGCGGAACAGTGGATTGTAATGGATGTACGGAGGATATGATTGAGGATATCTCCTTTGGCATTATCAGCAAGAGCCTGGAAATTAAGCCGGATTCCGACGGTGAGGATAGAGTTCTCGACTTGGAAGTTATTTTAGAATTGGGTATTAAGGTATACGAGGTGGAAGAACCTGAGATTTTATGTGATGTATACTGCCCGACGAAGGAAATTACACCGGTTATCAGGGAAGCTACTTATGAGAATTTGGTAATTAAGAACAATAGTAAGTACCGGATTGCAGACAGAATAATGGTACCGGAAAATCAACCTAAAATTCTTCAAATCTGCCATGCTAAAGGAGACATTAAAATTGATGATATTGTCCCGGAAGATACAGAGCTACATGTAGAAGGTGTAATCGAGGTAAATATTCTCTACATATCGGAAGATGACAGCAGGCCGATGAATTCACTGAAGGGAATAATACCCTTCTCACAGGTTGTTGAATTAAAGGGAATGAAGCCCGGAAGTAATTATGAAATCAAGCCTTACATTGACCAATTAAGTGTTATGATGTTGGACAGTGAGGAAATAGAAGTTAAGACCTCCATCAATCTGAATGCGATTGTATTTGATATGATCACGGAATCTATCATAACAGATATCGAAGTTGCAGATCTTGATATGGAAAAGCTTCAGGCAATGCCGGGAATTATCGGATATATTGTTAAGAATAATGATACTCTGTGGAAAATTGCGAAGAAATATTATACAACGATGGATAGTATCATGGATATCAATGAGCTGAGTGACGATCGTATCAGCGAAGGTGATAAGTTGATTATAATGAAAAAAGTAGATACAATTTTATAATGCATCATAATGAGAACAATTAGTTAGGAGCGCTATCTGATCTTAGGAAATTCCGATGGGAATTACTAGGTTAGGTAGATGCTCCTTTTGTGTTGAGTAGACTATAATATTTTTTGGCAGTCAATTTTGCTGTTAAGAAATTTATAAAACCAGCCGAAATATAAATTACATAAGTAACTATTTATTACAATATTAGGGAGATAAATCCTGTTACAAATTGAGGGAGAATTCTCTAAAAACAAGGGGGATAAATCCCCTACCAAACCAGGAGGAGAAGTCCTCCAACAAATCATGGAGGATTGGATATGAGCGTAAACGGAATTACGAATGCAACACAAGCCTATGATAGTAACAGTACTGCAAAGGCTAAGGCAAAATCAGATCAAAACTTACAGACAGAAGATACGAATCAGAAGGATACCAATACTGCTGTAGTCTATGAGAAAAGTGAGCCATCGACCGAAACAAAGAAGATTTATAAGCAAGATACCGCTACGATTGAACGGTTGAAGGCCCAAGCAGATAAGAGGACACAAAGCTTAAGAAGCCTTGTAGAAAAAATGTTGACGAAGCAGGGTCAGATCTATACCGATTCAACAGACATCTATGCGGTTCTTCGTGAAGGCAAAGTAGATATTGATCCCGAGACGAGAGCTCAGGCACAGAAGGATGTCGCCGAAGATGGATATTGGGGTGTGGAACAGACATCAGAGCGTATCTTATCTTTTGCGAAAGCATTAGCCGGAGGAGACTACTCTAAGGCAGATGAACTGATTGCAGCGGTAAAGAAGGGCTTTGAGGAAGCAACCAAAACATGGGGAGATGAACTTCCGGATTTATCAAAGAGAACCTTGGAGGCCACCATTAACAAGCTGGAATCATGGAGAGACGGAAAAGACAGTGGCAGCAGCGCGAGCAGTATGACAGCTAAGACTATTACAAGTCAGGCTGCGTCAAAAACAATTGCAGAATAAACACTGCAAAATATAGTGGAAGATATGAATAAGTTAACTAATTAAAACAATTTAACAAAACCCTACGGACTACCTTCTAGGAAGGCTGCCAGTAGGGTTTTGTTAGAAATACCTGTTTTCCGTAGCTTTGATGGTTTTTAAAATAATCAAACGCTTTTTGTGCAATCAAGGGATCTTGATAAATACCGAAAACCGTAGGTCCGCTTCCACTCATCAGGGAGATCAGTGCACCTAATTCAATCATTTTATTTTTAATATTTGTAATGATTGGATAATCCTTTACGGTTACTGTTTGAAGAATATTATCCATATTATCGGCTAAAGTGATTAAGTTGCCTTTGGTCAAAGCAGTCTTCATTTTGGGTATATCCGGATGAACTATCTCACCGGCTAAACGCAAATTTTCATAGACATATTTGGTGGATACACTGATATCCGGCTTTACCAGAAGAATAGAACATTCCGGTATTGGTGCCAAAGGAGTCAGAACCTCTCCGATTCCTTCTGAAAGGGCGGTGCCGAGCATAATGCAATAGGGAACATCTGCGCCCAGCTTTACTCCGAGCTTCTTCAGCTCGTCTTGGGAAAGTCCGGCTTGATAGAGCTCATTTAACCCCTTAAGAGTTGCAGCTGCATCGGAGCTTCCTCCGGCTAAACCAGCAGCTACCGGTATCTTTTTATCTAGCTGGATAAAAAGGCCGTCTTTTACCGAGATTGTCTCTAAAAACAAGGCAGCTGCCTTATATACAAGGTTTCCTTTATCAATAGGCAAATAGGACAGATTTGTCTTAATCGATATATCCGGTAAAGTTGATTTATTAATCGTAATCGTATCATGTAGTCCTAGGGACTGCATTATCATACAAACATCATGGTACCCATCCGAGCGTTTTCTTAGTACGTCTAATCCCAGATTAATTTTTGCGTAGGCCTTTACAGTTATGGAATTCATTATTACCTCCCACTAGCTTAATTAACCGTATTTTATCATAAATTACCTGTATTGACAATGAACTAATTAAAAAGGTCCTTTATCGAATCCCAGATTTTAAACTTTATCTTTATTGGCTTTTTCTCATGAATTAAGGTATCATATTCATCCTCCGTCAGCACATGCTTCAGTTTCTCGTTACTTTCTTCATCTACGACACTATAGGTTTCGTCTACAAAGCATAAGGGGGGAAACATTACGCACCACCAGTTCTTGCCTTCTGCGGCACCGATTTGAACCCTTAGAGCTTCGTAAATTCCAGGAGGAAAGGTGAAGCTACCATACACCTTCAGAGGAAAATAGTTATCCTCCAACGTTACTTTGACAGGATAACTGTAACCGTACTGTTGTATCGTATTCTCCGCAATTTCCTGAATAAAGTCAAGCTTACCGGAAAGAATAGTACGAGCCTCGGTTATGGAAGCAGCATTACTGAGTATAGGAGACAGGCTTTCAACTAATTTATCCTTAACTTTTAACTTAAGAGCCTGATCCTGGGTACTGTCACTATTGGCAATGACATGAAATCGGATAATATCCTCTGCAATTGTGTCTTGTATTTCGGCATTATGTATTGCATTTGCTTTCACTACCCACATGGCAATTCCGCAAAACAGCAGGACAAGTACTAGAAGTAAGTAATTAAACTGCCCGATTCCATGCTTGTCTTTACCCCCGGATTGATTAGGCACTATAAATGTTACAATTGATTTATAAAATTTCTTATATAGCTTCATGATTTCCTCCCAAACTGTTTTATTTATTAAAGCGTAATTATGCTTTCATTATTAATTATGTAATAATCAAATTGTTACCAAAATTTGGGATGTTATTCGGAGGATTGTAAATTTAATTATTATATTTTGAGTTATAAGATATGTCGCTGATAGTTGAAAAATATATGCCTAACTGTGTTATAATATTTATATTAACGTTTGTGTTAACTGAAGTACAATTGAATTGGAGCAAAGGATAACTGGAGGTTAGAATGACAAAGGATGTAATTATATCAATCAAAGGAATACAACTTGGAGCAGAGGAAGAACCTGTTATAATGACAGCTATGGGAACTTATCATCTTACGAATGGAAAGCACTATATCCAATATGATGAAAAGATAGAAGATAGCGATATTTCTTTGAAAAATACATTAAAAATATCGACGTTTGGAGTCTTGCTTACGAAGAAAGGTGTACAGCATTCGCAAATGGCTTTTGATTTAAACGAGACGACACGAACCGTTTATCAAACCCCGTATGGTAACCTTTCTCTCGAAGTGAAAACAAAATCAATACAGATAAAGGAAGCCTCGGAAAAGATAGAAGTAAAGCTAAAATATTCTATATCAGACGATGTCTCCAAGATGTCGGAGAACGAGTTGATTATTGCAATTGAAGCAAGAACATAAATAATGAGAGCGTTTCAAGTTCCGTGAAACAGAAAAACCAATTTAAAATATGTTGATAGTTGAATATTTGGTATGATAACAAGTTATTGACTTGCCAATACACCTTATTAGCTGTGGTTTATTTTTTGAATTACTAAATGGAGATTTAAATATTAAGCGCCCCGGATCTAACATTTTAAAATGTTATCCGAGGCGTTTGATTTTTAATTCGTAATAAATAAGTTAGCTTTCCAATTCTTCTAGTTGATTCTTAGTATGAGGTATCCGTAATAAATCCATCTGCATCAATATTAACGTCAAAAGAGATTTCTTTCATAAAGTCGTAATAATCTTTCTTGTCAGCTTCTTTAGATAATAAGTAGGTAAAGGTATCTGCTGTTGCTGCGGGAAGTATCTGCATCCTTACGGTTCCATCTTTATCTAAGTATAGCTTTAGTAATCCCGATTTATCGGTTGATTGGTTGAACCAGTAATTACCGAGGCTATAAGCAATCGGTTTACCCTTATAATATTCAAAACCCTGCATAACATGAGGATGGCAGCCGACAACCGCATCAGCTCCGGCATCGATGTACATCTTAGCAAGGTTGCGCTGGTAGTCAACGGGATAATTTTCACGCTCTATGCCCCAGTGAACGAACATTACGACATAATCACTGTTCGCTTGTGCTTCTTTTATTGATTCAAGGATTAAAGCAGGATCATAGGTTCCAATCATTCCAAGGCCCGTATCAGAGGCGTACCAATCCATCGCAAATACAACACGGGAGGCAGCGACAAAGGCTATTTTCTTATCCCCTATCGTATAGTAAATAGGTTCCTTCGCACGGTCTAAGTTTTCTCCGGCACCAACATAATCAATACCTGCTCCGTCCAACGTATCGAAGGTATCCAATAACGCATCCGGACCATAGTCCAAAGCATGATTGTTGGCTAAGGAGACGATATCAACACCCATTTTCTTAAGAATATCAACACGGCTTGGGTCTGCTCGAAAAGTAAAGGATTTATCAGGAGTTTTAGTGCCTCTTGTACTATAAGAAAATTCATTATTAAGCATCATTACGTCTGCCCCGTTCATCTCCTCAAGCAAATCCTCTGATAGGCATTTTTGAATGTCCTCGTCTACTGAGTCATATTTTTTTACTGGATAATAATTTTCATCCAAATTAACATCGCCTGCAAATCCAAGGATAATCGGATCGGAGGAACCTGTATCGGTTTGGTCCAAAGAACCTGCAGCAGGTGTTGGGGTAACCGTAAAACTTGCATCAGGAGTTAATTGTACAGAAGCATTTTGATTAGAGGTCTCACTGTTACTCTCATCAGCGGCTTCGGTAGGTATGGCGGTAGCAGCAACAGACGGGTTAGCCGTCTCAGATGAATTTAAATCGCTTTGGGTATTTTGCCCGGAAGCCCCGTCCTTAAGGTCACTTTCATGCTGCAATTGAAAGGCATATACCAGAAGACCGATAAACACGAATAGGGAGAGAATACAGATAAGGACTAATAATATTAAGTTTCTTTTCTTCATATACACCTCAATTTTGCCACAAGGGGATTGTCATAAATAAAAAACCTCTTACTTTTTCAAAGACATCTATGAAAAGGTAAGAGGTATATTGATTACTTTTTATCTTTTTTGAATATGCTGGTAACCTTCCCTAGGATACCCTTCTTTTCTTTCTTTTGCTCTAAGTTGCCTCTTAATCCCTTAACCTCCATGATATAAATACCACTGAGGACTGCCTTAACTTCCTTTTTTATAGGAATAATTTCAAATACCTTAGGATCACACATCAGGGACATAACCTTCGGTCCGATTTTAGCTTTTACAATGGGGACTTTGGAGCCTCTCATCATCTTTGGTGTCTGGTCAAGAACCATCTTTGGCAGATTGGCATCCTTCATTTTCATTTTTTTCTTATCAATAACAAGGATAGAAACTGTCTGGGCTGCTGCTTGCATCTGAGCTTGTGAAGTCTCTTGTCGTTTTTGAAGTTTTCTTCCGACGAAATATAATGCTACCAATGCTCCTATTACAACGACTGCTAAAATGATTAAAATAACGTACCACTCCATGAGATATGTACCTCCTCAATAGTTTACTAATTCAAATGCTTGTCCCTAACAGGGTACCGTTTATTGTAACATCTTTTATGAAAAAAATAAATAGTAAAGTTAAAAATAAACAAAGATACTTTCGACAAATGTTATATAAGAGCCGAATTTTTGCTTAAAGTATCACGGATAATTCCCTGAACATAAGAACCGAGGAATTTTTGCTGCTCTTTACTTAAATCTTTGGGATAAATTGGCTTGCCATATTCTATTATTACATGCGCAGAGTGTATCCAGGGGACATGCTTTTCAAACACTTCATCCGTATTGGTTATAGATACAGGAATAATTGCACAACCGGTCTTTTCTGCTATTTTAAAGCTACCTTCCTTGAACGGCAGCATTTCGGTAGTTTGACTTCTTGTTCCCTCCGGAGAGATAAAGATGGAGTATCCTGCTTTCACCTGCTCAATTCCCTTTAAAATAGTTTTAAGTCCCTGCTTAATATCATCGCGGTCCAGGAATAGACACTGTAAAAAGCGCATCCAATAGCTTAGAAAAGGAATTTTTCCGATTTCTTTCTTCGCCATGAAGCCAGTCAGAGTAGGAACAGTGGTATAGGCAACGGGAACATCAAAATAACTTCTGTGATTAGAAATATACAATACAGCTTCATTCTTTGGTACATGTTCACGTCCGATAACAGTTCTCTTTACCCCGCAGATGAAAAGAAGGGTATGCAATGCACCTACGACAATTTTTTGAGAACTTGCTACCATGGTCCGATGGTTGAACTTTCCGATCAGAAGCTCAATAAGATATAATGGTATGCTGATTATGAAAAACACTATTAAAAATATTAGTGCAAGAATCAGTCTCATAAAAAAACCTCCTATAATAAGTTTAAATTCAACAAACTATTCAATGATGATATCGGTGATTGCAGTATTCCCATCTACCCCTATTGTATGCGGTGTATCCGAGCCGGTATCGCCCTCCTCTGGAATATCTGTAACCGTTGGCTCACCGCCTCCAATTTCGTCAGGCTCAGGGGTTGGTGTAGGCACAGGTGTCACACTTAAATCTGGCATATCATCCGAGTCTGTTTCGTCAGTGTTTTTACCACCATTATTTTTGCCATTGCCTTTCGTCGTATCTTTTCCAGGTTTGGTCGATAGACTGGGAGTTGCACTAATTGTTGGGGTTGCACTCATCGTTGGTGTTGTAGATGGGGGTAGAGTTGGTGGAACATAATTAATTATATCAGCATATAATGCTTCAAAATCAAAATCGGAACTTGGTTTATAGTTATAATATTCATCAAGGGTTAATTTATTGTTATATAAATAATACGACAGGCCCCTGCCGACATAGCGGATATGCCAGGGTTCATAAGCATAACCCGTAATCTCAGCTTTATCCTTCGGATAGCGAATTATAAAGCCATATTTGTAAGAATTATCAGCTAGCCAGATTCCTTCCGGAGTATCAGCAAATTCGTCTGTTAATTTATTGTTTAAGGAAGAAGCCGAAACATCAATGGCCAGACCGGTCTGATGCTCGCTAGTACCTGGAACAGCAGAGTACATTAGGGTATGTTCCTTGCCTTGCGTTGCAATATTGTTTGTAAATATTTCATACTGGCGATCAAAGGAACGATAACCGGAGATACCGATTAAATTATAACCGGCTTTTTCTGCTGCAGTAAAGAGTTTTTCTAAAGCCTTTGAGGCTTCTGGGCGCATTAAAGTACGCTCATCAAAATAAGTAATATCAAATCTGATATTAGGAGTTACTAAATTATCTGGTTTATAATCCTTTGGAAGTGCATGTTCTTTATTGACGTAAACTGTAATGCTGGTGGGATCTAAATCCATTTCGGTAGCCGGTACAAAGGAGGTTACTTCCTTGTCGATTGTAGGCTGGGTATCTTCACTTTCTGCATCGCTGTTATTTTCCAGGGTGGGAGAAATATATGTAAAATCGCTGTCTGATGAAGTTGATTCAGAGGAAGCGGCTTTAGCAGCTAAATTTTTATTACCGACATGAGTTATTGCAATTACGATACCGCTGATTAAGGTTACTGCTAACACAGAGACTATAATCATGAGTTGTGTCTTTCTGTTCAAACAGGTATCTCCTTTCGTAAACGGACAAAAACATTGCGCTATCTGAAACTATGTTTTCTAACCTAAAGCAAACGCTTGTGGAAAGGATTAATATACGTTTCGCAGTGCGCTATTTCATATATGATAAACGAAGTTAAGATTTGTCCTTCGCTTGATAAGCGAAGCTCGAAACTGCGTTTCTTGCTAAGGCTTAGTTTTATCAAGACTTTTTACTTGGACAGATATGCTAATACTTTACTTTGGAAGCCAAAGTTCGGCTCCCAGTAAAGTATTAACATATCTGTCCTTCGCTTATCACGGATAGTATAACATATTATATTTGAAAATTAACTATTTAAATGTCGATTATTATTTGTAAATAATGTTAATCAATTACTTGACTCCTTCATTCAAACGATCTAATAAATCTGTTTTCATATGATACAATTTGGAGGACAAATCAACGTATACAATATGCGGATTGATTAGACGCCTTACTTCATCCCAAAGAGAATCCTGCTCCTTCAAGCAGTAGTCCCTGATTTCCATAACGGAAGGTGAAGTATATACACATTTACCGGAGAGGAAAACCGGTACCAACAATTCTCTTAAGGTATAACTGTTTGCTTCCAACAAGGTCTTCTTCCATGTTGCAAGAGGATCAAAGAGAAGCAAGGGCTTATCGGAGGAATATTCTTCTTCAGCTAAGGTAATAAGATCCGCTTTTAATTTACCGCTTTCATTTTCGTAAATACGATAAACCTTTTTATTTCCGGGATTTGTTATCTTCCACTGATTCTCGGAAAGCTTAATTTTGGGGATAAATTCACCGTCTCTTGAAATTGCGGATAATTTATATACCCCGCCAAAAGAAGGACAATCTCTGGAGGTGATTAGCTTTGTTCCTACACCCCAAGAATCTATTTTTGCACCCTGGGTTTTTAATGAATCAATTAAATATTCATCCAAATCACTTGAGGCGGTAATGGAAGCTCCGGGAAAACCGGCTGCATCCAGCATTCTTCTGGCCTTCTTTGAGAGATATGCAAGGTCACCACTGTCCAGACGGATACCGTATTTTTGTGGCATTTTACCATAATCACGAAGCTCTTCAAATACTTTTATTGCATTGGGAACACCGGAACGAAGCGTATCATACGTATCCACAAGTAAAGTGGTGTTTTGCGGATAAAGCTCGGCATATTTGCGAAAAGCAGAAATTTCATCGTCAAAGCTCATAATCCAGCTATGAGCATGGGTTCCAAGTGCGGGGAGATCGAATAATTTGGCAGAAAGAACATTGCTTGTCCCGATACAACCTCCAATTACAGCAGCTCTTGCGCCCAGGGTTCCGGCATCCGGCCCTTGCGCTCTTCGTAAACCAAATTCCATTACTGGCTGGCCACCTGCTGCAAATACAACACGAGAGGCCTTTGTTGCAATTAAACTTTGATGGTTTACTATATTTAACAGGGCGGTCTCAATAAGCTGCGCTTCCATAATCGGAGCAATAACCTTTACTAAGGGCTCCATCGGAAATACAACCGTACCTTCCGGTATAGCATAGATGTCTCCTGTAAAATGAAAATGCTTTAAGTAAGAAAGAAAACCCTCATTGAATATTTTTTGGGCACGAAGGTATTCAATATCATCATCTGTAAATTTCAGGTCTTTGATATAGTCGATGACCTGTTCTAAGCCGGCACATATAGCATAACCGCTTCCGGAGGGATTCTCACGATAAAATACATCAAAGATGACAGTTTCATTATTGTTATTATTATAATAACCCTGCATCATCGTTAATTCATAAAAATCGGTTAATAAGGTTAAATTCTGTTTACCCATAAGTTATCTCCTTTTACTGCGGCATTCAGTATAAACATAGAAACCTAACCGTAGCACTTCTTTCATAATATGTACAGTTTTTATCATAACAAAACATATACCAGAATCAAAAATAAGTCAAGCTTTCCATGAACTTGACTTATTTATTTAATAATTCATGACAAGTGGATTATTTTACCAATTTATCTTGTTTATGTTTTGTGAATTGATTCGCCTGCTATAAGAATTAATCCAGCCCATGATTAAGATCCTTTAATGTATTACGTAATGCTAATATGATTGAATCTTTTACATTCTTACTTTCCTTTAATTTATTACTGTACATACGATCCTCTGCAAGCTTATAGATGATATTCATTTCCTGATCTAGTCGTTCTTTTGTGGCATGGCCTAAGGATATACTTGGCTTAACCGGACGTTCTGGTTGATTAGAACATTTTTTATTAATAGTTTCTGTTATATGCTGAGCCTCAGTACTTGTTGTATTTGGTAATATCATAACGAATTCATCACCGCCGGTACGGAAGATAATATCATTTTTCCTACTGGCTTCTTTTAAAATATTCGATAACTTTATAAGCAGATTATCTCCGACTTCATGGCCATAAGCATCGTTGGCCAGTTTAAGACCGTTCACATCGCCAATAACAAAGGATAGGGGAAGATAACTTGGATCGTTTAATTGGATTAATTCTTCTTCAAAGTATCTTCTATTATATAATCCGGTGAGTTTATCGTGGTAGCTTAAATAGATTATAACGTCACTTCGCTGTTTCAGATCGATTGCATTTTTCACCTTAAGTGGTAGGGATATTTTCATTGCTTCTTCACTCAATGGTTTTGTAAAGTAGTCATAAGCTTCAAGCATCAGGGCAGTTTCAATTGCCTGGCTTTCGTTTAAACTCGTACAAATGATAACAGGAATATTCGCTAATGTATTATCTTTTTTAATTTCATTCAATATTTCAAAGCCGTTTTTACCGGGCATTACGATATCCAATATGCACACACTAATATCATTTAACTTGAGTAAGGTATCAGTGTCTTTGCCATCTGTTTCAAAGATAGCGATATCATGCAATCTTTTTTCTAAAATAGAACGAATGATTTTTCTGTCAATAGGAGAGTCATCAACTATTAATATATTACCTGACATAGAATTAGTCCTCCTTAGTCTTATTAATATGTAAAGCATTAAGCCATAGCTCAAGCTGCGTTAAATTATCATAAAGTGGTGTTAAGTCGTCAAATTCCAATTGCTTTTCTATTATCACTGTTAATTCAGCAATTTGTTTTGCACGTACTGTATTGGAGGATCCCTTTAAGCCATGAATTAGGATAGCAGCCTCCTCCCGTTTGTTTTCCTGCAGCAAGTCCTTTAGCTTTTGTAGATGGAGGAGTACTTGCTGATAAAAATCGTTTAATAATTCAATACAGAAATTTAATTCTAAACCGGACTCTATTGATAAGGCCTGAAGTGTTTCGTGATAAAAATTATTGTAATCAATTTTATCAGGAAGGGTTTCTTTTATATACTTATGAAGGATTAAATCTAATTGATCAATCTGGATCGGTTTATTAATAAATTCATCCATTCCAGCCTCTAAGCACTTGCTTCTATCCTTTTCCATAGCATAGGCGGTTAAAGCAATGATTATAGTATGTTTTTGATTGTTTTCTAAGTCTCTAATTCTTCGGGTTGCCTCGTATCCATCCATAATGGGCATTTGACAATCCATAAAAATGATATCATAATGCTTTCGTTCGTATGCTCTCAGTGCTTCTTTGCCATTTGCTGCATAATCACAGCTTAGGCCTTTCATTTTTAGGACCTTAACGAAAAAAATTTTATTTACTTCATTATCTTCCACAAGTAAGATGGAAGAAGACTGCTCAGTAAACTTCTGAATAGATTTGGCAGAGGGTAATAAGTTTTTATCAGAGGTAAGGTCTTTTGTCATAACGTAAGCATCAGTATTATCAAATACTACGGGAGGAATAACGCTAATCTCATGAGTTTTTGTAAGAATAATATTAAATTTAAATACGGATCCAATTCCTTTTTCGCTTTGGACACTGATCTTGCCGTTCATCATTTCAATAAGTTTTTTGCAAATAACAAGACCCAGCCCTGTTCCTCCATATTTTCTGGTTGAGGAGGTATCTGCCTGGCCAAAGGGTATAAAAAGTCTGCTTAACTCTTCTGAGGAAATTCCGATACCGGTATCTTCTATGGTATAGGTAAGATGGATGGAGCTATCTGTTTCAGCTATCAGGCTAATATTAATTGTTATATTGCCTTTATCGGTAAATTTTATAGCATTATTAACTAGATTACTAATAATTTGTTTTAGTTTTGTAGGATCACCGATGACATAAGTGGGTATCTTTGAATCGAAATTTACCTTTAATAATAGGCCCTTGGAGCTTGCCTTTGCATCAAAAAGATGAATAGAGTCTTCCGTAACGGATTTAATATCAAAAGGGATTTGTTCGAGCACCATTCTTCCGGATTCTATCTTTGAAATATCCAGGAGGTCATTCACAATCGTCATGAGAGAGTTGGTAGAGTCTGATATCGTTTTCACATATTGAAATTGATCTTCGGTTAATTCAGTTTCTTCTAACAATTGTAAAAATCCGATAATACCATTCATAGGTGTTCTTATTTCATGACTCATATTAGCTAAAAATTGGCTCTTTGCCTGATTGGCTGCATCAGCCTGTTCTTTTGCAAGGACTAAAGCGGTATTAGCACTTTCTAATTCAAAAGTCCGTTTATTTACCTTATCCTCCAGCGTGTTTATCTGATTATTTATTTCGTCGGCCATATGGTTAAAGGTTTTAGCTAATTCTCCAATTTCGTCATTTCGAAATACAGTAGCACGTTGAGATAATTCACCTTTTGACAGTTGTTGTGCTGTATTAACCAAATGATGAATTGGTTTTAATAGTATATTAGTTCCTGTTAATAATAAAATAATGGAAAATGCAATTGTGACTAGTATCAATACCGAAGCGATCGATATATTTTTATTGTATTCAGCGGTATAATGACTTTCCGGAATAGAAGTAATCAACAGCCAATCTAATCCTACTTTAGAGTATTGCGTAATATTAATATGATATCGTTCTCTTCCATTTTTTATATTAAATTTCTGCTGAACCGCATTGTGGTAATCGTTAAATGCTTTTATAATGGCACTGTCAGCAATATCTACGATTTTAACTCTTGTTATTGTTTTGTCAGACAGAGTGGTAAAATTACTGTTTCCATTGGAGTTTGCTATAAGCTTACCGGTATTTTTGTCAATTATATAAGCGGTGGCCAATTTATCCTGAACCATATTTTGAAGGATACTGTTTAGCTTGGAAAGTGTGATATGGGTACCTAAGACTCCTTCTAAAACACCCTCATCATTATAGATAGGGTAAGCTGCGGTAATAACAAGATCATCTTTGACAAAGTGTTTATAAGGAGCTGAAAATATAGGCTTGCCTTCCTCTTTCGCCAATTTATACCAATTTCTGGTGCGAGGATCAAATGAGCCATAATCTTTTACAAATTCACCGGCGATAAAATCTTTGGTCATAGTATAATACAAGGAGTGACCATTCGTTTCCAAATCACTACGATATAATTCGATTTCGTTATTAGCATTCTTTCGTGCTCCGTAGTATTCGCCCTTCTCAGTACCATAGCTGACACTATAGATTTCTTCTCCAGCAGAAGAAATAATTCCAGCAAAGAAACGCTCTCTGTTGTTCCTATCTTTCAAATCGATTAAATTATTCTCAATTAAATAATGATTTGAGTCATTCATAGAAATTGGAGTTTGAATTAAATCATCAATAGCCTTAAAGATAACTGAGTTTGAATCAGCTTCTAATTTAGTAATCGTACTATTAATGGATACTTTCCATCTGGAGAAAACAATGATAGATATGGTAGTTATACTAATGACAGTCAGTAATATAAGTGAGACGTTTATTAATAGAATTAAGGATTTTCTCTTTTCTCCGATTTGTTTCTTGATTATTTTCATAGGCTCACTCCTTTATTTCCTATAAATACAGTGTACTAAGGCAACTTTTTGAGGGCTAAGCGTTAGAATATCTATACTATAAATATAACATAAATCGTATTAAAAGGAAATAAAATGTAGAAGGATGTTGATATAAATAGATTTTTAGGATATTTAATTAAATCTCTAATTTTGAAAAACTTGTAAAACAAAGAGATGCGGACGTTAGAAAACTATTGACAATGAGCATTTTGTATACTATATTATATACAAAAATTGATAAAATACGTTGACGGAGAGAGTAAGCATTTTGCAAAAATAGCAGCGAGTCGGGGACAGTGTAAGCCCGATATGAGTAGCAGACGACTGAAAATCACTCCCTAGTTGCAAAACCCAAAGGCGTGGTGGATAACTGCCAAGTAGGTTGAGCCGGTATCTACCGTTATATAGATAATGTATGAATGCCTTACGATGGCAGAGTACGTGAAACAGGTGGTTAAGTGAAAGCATATGCTCTCATCCTTTTTCGGATGGGGGCTTTTTTTAATACTTCTGATAGATATTACGCTAGGAAGTAAACGAGGAGGATAAATACTCCAATTCAACACAGAATACAAGTACAATAGTTATCAAGGGAGGATAATTCCTCCTATCTAATTAATGAAAAAATATAATTTATTTTAGGGAGGAAAAATCCTCCTAACCACTACATCAAAATTTTATTACTTTATAAGGAGGATTTAACATGTACGATAAGGTATCTACTGATTTAAACTTTGTCGAGAGAGAAAAAAAAGTACTTAAGTACTGGCAGGATAATAACATCTTTGAAGCCAGCATTGAAGAACGTAAAGATGGTGAAACTTATACCTTTTATGACGGACCGCCGACTGCTAACGGTAAGCCGCATATTGGCCACGTATTAACAAGAGTTATCAAGGATATGATTCCGAGATATAGAACCATGAAGGGTTATAAGGTTCTTCGTAAGGCAGGCTGGGATACCCACGGACTTCCGGTAGAGCTTGAAGTTGAGAAGAAACTGGGAATCGATGGTAAAGAACAAATTGAACAATATGGCTTGGAGCCATTTATTCAGGAATGTAAAGAAAGTGTTTGGAAATATAAAGGCATGTGGGAGGATTTCTCAGGTACGGTTGGTTTCTGGGCAGACATGGATAATCCCTATGTTACCTATCATAATGACTATATTGAATCTGAATGGTGGTCGCTAAAGCAGATTTGGGATAAAGGACTCCTTTATAAGGGCTTTAAGATTGTTCCTTACTGCCCAAGATGTGGAACCCCTCTTTCCAGTCATGAGGTTGCTCAGGGTTATAAGGATGTCAAAGAGAAATCCGTAATTGCAAAATTCCGTATTAAGGGAACAGAGAAGGAATACATTTTAGCTTGGACAACAACCCCTTGGACACTTCCCTCCAACGTTGCGCTCTGCGTTAACCCGAATGAGACTTATGTTAAGGTTAAGGTTTCGGTAGATGCAAAGGGTAATGTACTTAAGAAGGATGGCAGTTGTTCCTGCGGTCATGACCACGGACATGATCACGGTCAGGAAGCTGTGGTTGCAGTTGGAACGGAGAAATACATCCTGGCAGAAGCACTTCTTAGTGTTCTGGAAGGTGATTATGAAATTGAAGAAACCTTTACCGGTAAAGATCTGGAATATAAAGAGTATGAGCCTTTATTCGATTATGCGAAGGTGGATAAGAAAGCATATTTTGTTACCTGTGATAATTATGTAACACTAAGTGATGGTACTGGCGTTGTTCATATTGCACCTGCTTTCGGTGAGGATGATAACAGGGTTGGTAAGATTTATGATTTACCTTTTGTTCAATTAATTGACGGTAAAGGTGAATTTAAGCCGGAAGCAACTGATTTTGCAGGCATGTTCTGTAAGACAGCAGATGAACCGATTATGAAAATGCTTGCTCAAAAGGGCTTACTGTTCAAGGTTCTGAAGTTCGAGCACAGCTATCCGTTCTGCTGGCGTTGTGATACTCCTTTGATTTATTATGCAAGAGAGTCTTGGTTTATCAAGATGACTGCGGTTAAGGAACAGTTAATTGACAATAACAATACCATCAATTGGATGCCGGAGAGCATCGGTCAGGGACGTTTTGGCGATTGGTTAAAGAATGTTCAGGACTGGGGTCTTTCCCGTGACCGTTATTGGGGAACACCACTTCCGGTATGGGAGTGCGAGGACGGACACCGTCACTGTATCGGAAGTATTGAAGAACTTAAGTCAATGTCCGATAACTGCCCCGATAACATTGAGCTTCACAGACCATTTATCGATGCGGTTACAATCAAATGTCCTGAGTGTGGCAAGACAATGACCCGTGTAAAACCGGTTATAGACTGCTGGTATGATTCCGGTTCCATGCCATTTGCACAATGGCACTATCCATTTGAGAACAAAGAAGTATTTGATGATAATTTCCCAGCTGACTTTATCAGCGAGGCAGTGGATCAAACCAGAGGCTGGTTCTATTCGTTGCTGGCAATTTCAACACTGATTTTTGAAAAAGCTCCTTTTAAAAATGTTATTGTACTTGGTCACGTACAAGATGAGAATGGACAGAAAATGTCCAAATCCAAGGGCAATGCGGTAGATCCGTTCGATGCACTGAACAAACACGGCGCAGATGCAATCCGTTGGTATTTCTATGTCAACTCTGCATTATGGTTGCCAAACCGTTTCCATCATGGTGCGGTTACCGAAGGTCAGAGAAAATACATGGGTACTCTTTGGAATACTTATGCATTCTTTGTACTTTATGCAAATATCGATAATTTTGATGCAACAAAGTATGAGCTTGAGTATGATAAGCTTCCGGTTATGGATAAATGGCTGCTCTCTAAGTTAAATACTTTAGTAAAATCGGTTGATAACCATTTGGATCAATATCGTATCACCGAGGGCGCAAGAATGCTTGCTGACTTTGTTGATGAGCTTTCCAACTGGTATGTTAGAAGAAGCCGTGAGCGTTTCTGGACAAAGGGTATGCCACAGGATAAGATTAATGCATATATGACCTTATATACAGCATTAGTAACCGTATCCAAACTGTCTGCACCATACATTCCTTTTATGACTGAGGATATCTATCAAAACTTAGTTGTAAATATTGATAAAAATGCACCAAAGAGCATCCACCTTTGCGATTATCCTACCTATAACGAGGCATGGATTGATACTGAGCTTGAGGCAAATATGGAAGAGGTTCTCGAAGTTGTAGTTCTTGGCCGTGCTTGCAGAAACGCAGCAAATATCAAGAACCGCCAACCGATCGGTAAGATGTATGTGAAAGCAGAAACAGAGCTTTCCAACTTCTATAAAGAGATTATTGCGGAAGAGCTGAATGTGAAAGAAGTAGTATTTACGGATGATGTAAGAGATTTCACTTCCTATAACTTTAAGCCGCAATTGAAGACTTTAGGACCGAAATTTGGAAAACAGATCGGGGCAATTCGTACCATCTTGTCTGAATTAAATGGCAACGCAGCAATGAATGAAATTAATGCAACCGGTCAGCTTAAGATTACGTTAGACGGTATAGAAGCAGTACTGGATAAGGATGATTTGTTAATCGAAGCAGCTCAGACCGAAGGTTTTGTCTCCGATTCCGACCACGGAATAACCGTAGTACTAGATACTAACCTGACGGAGGAACTGATTGAAGAAGGCTTTGTAAGAGAAATCATCAGCAAGGTTCAGACCATGCGTAAAGAAGCCAATTTTGAGGTGATGGACAATATCCGTGTATCCCAGAGCGGCAATGATAAAATCAAAGAGATCATGGTTCGCAATATGGAAGATATTAAATCCGAGGTACTTGCAAAGGAACTTATCTTTGATGAGGCTAAGGGCTATACAAAAGCTTGGAACCTAAATGGCGAAGAAGTAACCCTGGGTGTTGAAAAGCTTTAAATACGGAGCCATATATAAGAACTATTGTCACTGAATCATATACGCCAAGAAAAAGATATAAAACATAAGCGCAACAGCCTATCATGAACTTCACCTGCAATTAGGATTCAGTTCAAAAAAGCCGGTTGCGCTTTTTGTGGTACCGGTACTATTCAATTACGCAATCAGTAGCAGAGTAATAGAAAGACTACAAGATGAAAACTACATTCAACCTTTACAATAATAATGGGATATACTATAATGAAATTAGAAAAAATATTTAATACCTTGTAGAAAAATTTAATAGTTTTCGTATTATAACCTATATGCTTATTTTGCAAATCAGTAAATGAATTTCATTATAAATTAATATTGAAAGGAAGGACTTCTATGAAACTTATCTATGTTATAGTCCGTCATGTTGATAGCGGCTATGTAACGGAAGCGTTAAATAAAAGTGGCTTTTATGTAACCAAATTGGCATCTACCGGTGGATTTTTAAGGGAAGGCAATACTACATTAATGATTGGTACGGATGAGAATAAAGTAGACCAAGTCATTGATATCGTGAAAAAAGAATGCGGGCCAAGGCAGCAGATCATATCAAATCCAGTTGGTGCGGCAGAATATGCATCGATGAATATGGTAGTTAATGTAGGCGGAGCTACAATATTTGTAATGGATATAGATCGATATGAAAAAATATAAAATAAAATTAGTTCCTATAAGTTTATAACCAACTCATATGATCAGAAGAACTAAAAGACCTCGGTATTCCAAGTGAATTCTGAGGTCTTTTATTATCTTTGAGCCCTAAATATTTTCTTTAGCGGCCATTTCAACCAAGTCTAATTCTATTCCGGAAGTTCTACTCCGGAACATTAATAACATTATTTATGATTTAATATGATGGTAGATCATTGTATTAATTAAAAGCATAATTCACACAATGAATTCACGATAATAAATTACTTGTTTTTTTATTATCTATGTATACGGGCAAGGCGTAGATGGTAGTGTATGTAAAAGACGATAAGATAATGAAATATTTGTGAAATAATGTTTTTTACTTTCCTTTTTATTAAAAATATGATATAACGAAATATAGTATCGAAAATAAATTCG
>JAQUYQ010000016.1:0-3150 GCA_028691795.1 Herbinix sp. | reverse complement strand
GGCAAGGCGTAGATGGTAGTGTATGTAAAAGACGATAAGATAATGAAATATTTGTGAAATAATGTTTTTTACTTTCCTTTTTATTAAAAATATGATATAACGAAATATAGTATCGAAAATAAATTCGGTTAAAGCGACTTGCATACCGATTTGTAAAGTGGAAAGGGTAAAAGAATGAAAAAAAGAGTATTAGTAATTATGGGCTTATGTGTTATGTTACTGGCAGGGGGATGTACTAAAAATGGTGCTGCAGGTAATTTAAGTAATAATGTATCACCTACAGAAAGTGCAACAGACGCAACCGTTTCAGGAGCTCCAGCAGAAGTAGCTCCAGTAAGAGAAGCTTATAAGGTTGCTGATTATATTAAATTGGGAAAATACAAGGGGATTGCAGTTACAGTAGAGAAATTAACAGTATCAGATGCAGATGTAGAAGCTAAAATACAATCTGAATTAGTGAGTAATACAACCACAGAAGAAGTGACAGATAGAAAAGTAGTAAAGGATGGAGATATTGTTAATATCGACTATGAAGGCTTAAAGGACGGCGTTGCATTTGAGGGCGGAACAGCAAAAGGCTCGGATTTAACAATCGGTTCCGGTCAATTTATCGAGGGTTTTGAGGAAGGTCTTATCGGTAAAAATGTAGGTGATAAAGTAGAACTTAACCTTACTTTCCCGGAAGATTATACGGATGGCAGTGGCAATAAGTCTGATTTAGCAGGACAGGCAGTAGTGTTTAATGTTACCATTAATTCCATTAAAAAATCCGTAACTCCTAAGTTGACGGAAGCATATGTTAAGGAAAAAACTGATTATGATTCAATAAATGCCTATAGGAAAGCTACACGTGAAAGCCTTGAGGCTACCAACCAGGAAACTATGGATAATAATAAAACCAACAGTGTTATTACCGCTTTAATAGATGAATCAACGATTACTTCTTATCCTCAAACTTTGATTGACTATTATTCTTATTCCTACGAGAGCTATATATCTCAAATGTTATATTACTACTATAATACAACAATCGAAGATTATATCAAAGCGCAAGGACAAACTCAGGAAGATTTTGATGCAAATGTTAAAACTGTTGCAGAAAATTATGCTGCCTTGGAAATGGTAGAGAGAGCAATTGCTGAGGCAGAAAATATTAAGGTTACAGATGATGAATATGCAACAGCATTGAAAAAGTACATGACAGACTACAGCAAAACAACCGAAGAAGATTTATATAAGACAATAACCAAAGAAGAAATTACGGATGAATTATTATTGAAAAAAGCATTAGACGTTGCAGTAGAAAATGCTGTAGTTACTGAAACAGAAGCAACACCGACACCTGCAGCTGCAACACTTACACCAGCCGCAAAGTAAAGAAAGAAAGTAAAACATGCAAAAAGACTTTTTACCGATTAGTAAAAATGATATGGAACAAAGAGGTTGGGAGCAATGCGACTTTGTATTTGTTATCGGAGATGCATATGTTGACCATCCTTCCTTTGGTCCAGCAATTATAAGCAGAGTACTCGAAAGTTATGGATATCATATCGGAATAATAGCACAACCGGATTGGAAGGATAGCAAGAGTATCTCCATTCTAGGAGAGCCAAAACTTGGATTTTTAGTTAGTGGTGGTAACATGGACTCCATGGTAAACCACTATTCGGTTGCGAAGAAAAGAAGACAAACAGACGCCTATTCTCCTGGTGGAGTGATGGGAAAACGTCCGGACCATGCGACTTCGGTCTACTGCAATATGATTCGGAAGCAATATAAAAATGTACCGATTATTATCGGTGGTATAGAAGCAAGCTTAAGAAGACTCGCCCATTACGATTATTGGAGTGATAAAGTAAAGAGATCCATTCTATTGGATTCTCAGGCCGATATCATTTCCTATGGAATGGGCGAGCATTCCATTGTAGAGATTGCAGAGGCTTTAAGCAGCGGTATTGATATTAAGGATATTACTTTCATTAATGGTACCGTTTTTAAAGTTAAAAATCTGGAATCTGTATATGATGCAGTGGAACTTCCAAGCTTTCAACGTATATTAGAAAGCAAAGTAGAATTTGCAAGAAGCTTTTATATTCAGTATTGCAATACCGATCCGTTTTCAGGAAAACGCCTTGTTGAAAAATATAAGGATAATGAATATGTAGTACAAAACCCACCGGCAAAACCTCTTACTCAATCGGAAATGGATAGAGTATATTCACTTTCCTATATGAGAGATTACCATCCTTCCTATAAGGAGGAAGGCGGTATACCTGCAATTGAAGAGGTAAAATTCAGCCTTACAAGCAACCGTGGTTGCTTTGGAGGTTGTAATTACTGTGCCTTGACCTTTCATCAGGGAAGAATATTACAGACAAGAAGCCATGAATCCATTGTCGCTGAAGCAAACCATTTGATTTGGGATAAGGATTTTAAAGGATATATTCATGATGTTGGAGGACCGACCGCTAATTTTAGGCATACCGCCTGTGATAAACAAATCACAAAGGGTGCCTGCATCAATAAGCAGTGCCTATATCCTTCACCTTGCAAAAACCTGAAGATTGATCATTCCGATTATCTGAGTTTATTACGTAAGCTGCGTAACCTACCAAATGTGAAGAAGGTATTTATCCGTTCCGGTATCCGATATGATTATTTAATCAGTGACAAGGACGAGACCTTTATGAAGGAACTCTGTGAGCATCATATCAGCGGTCAGTTGAAGGTTGCTCCGGAGCACATCAGTGACAATGTACTTGAACTGATGGGAAAACCTGAAAATTCAGTTTATGAGAAGTTTCAGACAAAGTATAAACAAATAAATCAAAAAATTGGCAAAAATCAGTTTATTGTACCATATCTGATTTCGTCTCATCCGGGATCAACCTTAAAGGAAGCAGTGGAGTTAGCGGAGTATCTACGCGATTTGGGTTATATGCCGGAGCAAGTACAGGATTTCTATCCGACACCGTCGACGATATCTACCTGTATGTACTATACCGGTCTAGATCCAAGAACAATGAAGGAAATCTATGTTCCACAATCTCCTCATGAGAAGGCGATGCAGAGAGCATTAATCCAATATCGTAATCCGAAGAATTATGATTTGGTTGTAGAAGCTTTGAAGAAGGCAGATCGTATGGATCT
>JAQUYQ010000135.1 GCA_028691795.1 Herbinix sp. | reverse complement strand
AGCATCAGCTGTTTGAGACAACTGTATTTAAAGACGTTATATTTGGCCCCACGAATTTGGGCCTGGATAAATTAGAATGTGAGCTTAGGTCCTATGAAGCCTTGAAAATGGTTGGTATAGGGGAAGACCTGTTGGATGCATCTCCCTTTGAGCTATCTGGCGGACAAAAGCGCAGGGTGGCAATCGCCGGAGTGTTAGCGATGAGACCGGAGGTATTAATACTTGATGAGCCAACGGCTGGACTTGATCCTAAGGGCAGGGATGACATCTTAGAGCAGATTGCAAGACTGCATAGAGAAAGTGGAATGACAATCATCTTAGTAACCCATAGCATGGAGGATGTAGCCAATTACGCTGACCGCCTATTTGTTATGAACCATGGGGAATTGGTGCTTCAACATTCTACCAAGGAAGTGTTTTCGCATTATAAGGAGCTGGAGCAGATGCAACTTGCTGCACCGCAGGTTACTTATGTCATGAATGCATTGAAAAATAAAGGTTATGCAGTTAAAACCGATGCAACGACGGTAGCCGAAGCAAAGAGAGAAATATTAAAAGCAGTAAGGCCTTAAAATAAAGAAAAGTGAATTATGTAAACATAATTCACTGAAGAAAAAGCCACTTACGTGTCTTTTTCAAAAGTTTTTGAGCCGCCGCGTAAGCGACGGAATGGAGGTTATCATGATCAGAGACATTACAATCGGACAATATTATCCGGCCGATTCCATATTACACCGCTTGGATCCCAGAGTGAAATTAATCGGGACCTTTGCGTTTATCGTATCACTGTTTCTATTTCATTCCCTATATGGATATATCCTTGTGGCATTATTTTTGGCATCCATTATAAAGCTGTCTAAGGTGCCCTTTGGATTTATTGTAAAAGGATTGAAAGCAGTTGTAGTCTTATTGCTATTTACCTCTTTCTTCAATTTGTTTTTAACACCCGGGACGAAGATTATATTTGAATGGGGCTTTATTCATATATCGGATCGTGGGTTGAATAGTGCGATATTTTTCAGCATTCGCCTTATCCTGTTAATCCTTGGATCATCCCTTATGACGTTTACGACAACACCCAATCAGCTGACGGACGGTCTGGAGAAGGTTATGAAGCCTTTAAACCATATCAAGGTACCGGTTCATGAGATTGCGATGATGATGTCCATAGCGCTTCGTTTTATCCCAATTTTATTAGAAGAAACAGATAAGATTATGAAAGCACAGATGGCAAGGGGAGCGGATTTTGAATCCGGTGGTATTCTGAAAAGGGCAAAGAGCCTTATTCCGCTATTGGTACCGCTGTTTGTATCGGCATTTCGCAGGGCCAATGATCTGGCTATGGCGATGGAGGCCAGATGCTACCGCGGTGGGGATGGACGTACCAAGATGAAGCCATTACGTTACAATCCGAAGGATTATATGGCTTATTTTGTGTTGCTGTTTTATCTGGCAGCGATTATAACGATTCAAATTATAGAGAATATGGGTATCATTAATAAATTATTTTAGGAAAGATAAAGGCGTCTTAACGCCATAAACTTGGAGTAAAGTGTGATAAATCAAGATTTTTCACACACAAATTTGTGCCTACGGCCCAAAGTTTGCAGGTCTTGAAGAAAGGCATGGTTATTACTATGAAACGTATTAAACTAGTCATTGCTTATGACGGAACCTCATATTCAGGGTGGCAGCTCCAACCTGGGCAGCCAACGATTGAAGCCTCACTTAATAAGGCTTTATCTGAACTTCTGAAAGAAGAGATTGTTGTCATTGGTGCGAGCAGAACTGATTCAGGGGTACATGCCCTTGGCAATGTCGCCGTATTCGATACGGAAAGTGCTATGAAGTCAGAAAAGATATGGGCGGCAGTCAATCAGAGGTTACCGGAGGATATCCGTGTACAGAGCTCTACCGAGGTGGCACCAGACTTTCATCCAAGAAGGGTAACCAGTCATAAGACTTATGCATATCGTATATTACACCGCAAAGTTGCACTTCCAACCGAACGATTATATGCCAGTTATGTATATTATGACTTGGATATCGTAGCAATGCAGACAGCAGCGGCTTATCTGGTTGGGGAGCATGATTATAAGAGCTTCTGTTCGGTAAAGACGCAGGCACTCGATACCGTGAGGACAATCTACCGGCTGGAGGTTCTTAAAGAGGGAGATATTATAACAATATCCATTACCGGAAACGGTTTTTTATATAATATGGTACGCATTATCGTAGGAACACTGTTAAAGATTGGGCGCGGGACGTATCCGCCAGAGAAAATGATAGAAATTCTTAACGGTTGTGATCGGAGTCTGGCTGGACCAACTGCACCGGCGGTGGGACTTACGTTAATTAAGATTGATTATCCAGAGAAATGACTACAATAGGTGTAAAGAAGGAAGAACCCTACAAGTAGTAATACAAATTTTACTTAAAAATAATGGAAGTATTATCCATGATAGGAAATGAAATCCTGCTATAAAGATAAAAACAGGGAGGTAAAGTCCTCCAAAATGCAAGGAGGACTACGCATGTTTAATTTCTCAAGTAACCTTAGTATGATTAATGATACCACGATAGTTCTGCGGTTATTGATGTCCGTTATACTTGGAGGTGTAATTGGGTTTGAACGCGGGCGGGCAGGACGGCCAGCCGGACTTCGTACTCATATATTAGTATGCCTTGGTTCAACACTGGCGATTATGACGAATCAGTATGTATATCAAGAATACGGAATTAGTGATCCGACAAGAATAGCAGCACAGGTTATCTCCGGAATAGGTTTTCTGGGTGCAGGTACGATTATTGTAACCGGAAGACATCAGGTCAAAGGACTCACCACGGCAGCCGGACTATGGGCAACCGCATGTATGGGCCTCGCAATCGGCATCGGCTTTTATAAGGCCGCAATCTTTGCCTGCTTATTAATCGCATTTGCAACAATAGTACTGCACCGATTTGATAATGTCATGCTGTCTAAATCGAAAGTACTGGACATCTATATAGAAATTAATAAATCAACCACCATCAATGTGGTACTAGATAAAATAAAATTAGACAATATAGCGATTGATTCCATTGAGATGGTGAAGGCTTCCTATGACACCCATGCGGTAGCGGCCATTATGACACTACGCCTAAAGCATCAACGCATCCGCCTGGACGTAATAGCTCATATCTGTGCAATTGAAGGTGTCGAATTTGCTGAGGAGATATAGTGTAGCTGTGCTTTCTCAAAAAGTAATCGGGGGAATAGTAAGAAGATGAGTAATTACAGAAGAATAAGGCAGTTAATACGGTTTATCTTAATGCTAATGCTAACCGGACTATTTACGTTTATTCTTATTACTGTTTATAAGACAGGCACAGGCTTGAACTTATTTCCAATGGAAAGAAATCAGATACAAAGTGGATCCATACATATTAATGATCTTAACAAAGCAGCTGTCCAGCTATCTGTAGAGTGGGAGTTTTATTGGAATGAATTACTAGACGAGGATGATCTAGCTGTTTATAAAGAAAAGCCTGTTATGGTTAAGATTCCGGGTATTTGGAACAAGCTTAAGGTGAATGGAAAAGAATTACCGAGCTATGGTTATGGAACCTATCATCTTAGGATTAGCGGACTTAAAGAAGGTGAGACAATCGCGTTATATATACCGCTTCTTTCCGTATCCTATGAAGTCTATGTAGAAGATAAACTTGTCGCTGTGAACGGCAGCGTATCAAGTTCAAAGGAAGGATTTTCACCTAATGTTTTACCGAACAAGGCATATTATACACCGGACAGCAGTGAAATCGATCTGATTGTTCATGTATCTAATTATATCTATGCTCGCGCCGGTATGTGGCATTCGATCTATATAGGAACGCCGTCTCAAATTGAGCAGATAAACCGAATCATTGTTTACAAAGACATGTTTATGGTTGGTGCATATCTTACACTCGCAATTTATTATTTATCTATTTATGCTTTGCGAAGAGAAAAACAAAGCCTGTTATTTGTAATGCTGTGCATAGGAGCAACGATACGCACAATCATTTACGGTGACCGGGTGATTCTGAGAATTTTTTCTGATTTTCCTTTTTCTATTATTATTAAATTCGAATATATAACGGTCCTTTTGTTTTATCCTGTATTAATGCTATTGATGTCACGTAGGTTTCCAAAAGAGTTTCACCCTCTTATTACACGTATTTATATCAGCTTTGGAGCATTCGCCTCTATTGTTGTGCTTATAACACCGGTGCAGTTCTTTACAAAATATGTGCTGGTAGCAGAGATTTTCCTGTTTTTAACGATAATATATCTGTTAGTAGCACTTAAGATTGCTGTTCTACGTCTTCGTAAGAATGCAGTCTTGATGTTTTTACCTGTATATCTGCTCCTGTTTCTATCCTTTCGAGATTTGCTTTATCAGAGTTCTGTGGCTGATAATCCCTTGGGCGAAGTGTCAGCGTTTGGATTTCTTTTATTCTTATTAATCGAATCATATGCTATTTCTTATGATTATTCACTAAGCTTCACCAATGTCAAAAAGCTTTCACAGGAGCTACTTGAGAGCGATAAACTCAAAGATAAAATACGGCAGACCGAGATGGCATTTTTGCAGTCACAAATCAAGCCGCATTTCTTATACAATTCACTCTCTGTCATTGATGAGTACTGCACGTTAGATCCGGAGGAGGCGAGCCGTTTGATCGGGTCCTTAGCCAAATATCTAAGACAGAGCTTTGATTTTGAATATCTGGAAAACAGTGTATCCATAAATAGGGAACTCGAGCTAGTGCGTTATTATGTAGACATTGAATGTGCAAGGTTTGATAATCTGACAGTCGAGTATCAATTCGAATATCAGAAGGAATTCTATCTGCCGCCGCTTACGATACAGCCGATTGTGGAGAACGCCATCCGACATGGAGTACGCAAAAAATCAGGAGAGGGAAAGGTCAAGCTGTGTATCGTAGAGCGTGACAATAACGTTCTAATTACCATAAATGATAATGGAAGTATCAGCCCTGAGAAATTATCAGAGATATTAAACGATTCAGATAAAAATAAAAGTGTTGGACTCATTAATATCCATAGCAGACTCCTGCATCGGTACGGTCAGGGATTGTCTATTACTAGTGAAGCCGGTCAGGGAACAACGGTAAGCTTTACCATTCCAAGAGGGGGAAAATAAAGTGCGAGTAATTGCTGTAGACGATGAAAAGCTTTCTTTAATGAAGATGGAACGAATTATAAAAGAAATTCCTGGAATTGAATATATAGCAGGATATATGAATCCGATCCAGGCACTAGAGCATCATATAAAGGATGCACCGGAGTTGGCTTTCCTTGATATTGAAATGCCTGAAATGGACGGCTTGTCACTTGCCGAGCGACTGATGGAATTAAATCCAAATCTTGAAGTAGTCTTTGTGACTGCCCATGATAAATATGCATTGGCTGCATATCAGTCTAATGCAATTGGGTATTTACTGAAACCAGTTCAAGCGGAAGAATTGGTAATGCAAATCAATCGAATAAGGCGCTATACCCGTAAAACTATAGTGCAGTATTCACAGCTCTATTTTAAAGTATTTGGTACCTATTGTATCGAAATGGGACATAACGCAGTTGATATATTGAAGTTTCGGACGGCAAAATCAGAGGAATTACTGGCATTTATCCTAAGTCAGAATGGCAAAGCGGTGACACGTGATAGCATTTGCGAGGCATTATGGCCTGAGATGGATATCGATAAAGCAACACGTAATTTTCATACGACGGCTTATAATATACGCCATACCTTTGGGGAAGCTGGTTTTACCAATGTTTTACTACGTCTGCATGATAGTTACAGGCTAAATCCGGAATATTCCAAAAGTGATTTAGATACTTTTCATACGGCATATCTTCTTATGGAAAAAGGCATCCGTGATATCAGTATTATAGAAGCTGCTATTGATTCGTATAAGGGTACTTATATGGCCAATAAGGACTTCATCTGGCTCTTGGATTATCAGAGCTCCTATGAACGTATGTTTGAGAAGCTCTCGCTGTATCTTAGCAATGAATATGCGAAAGATAAGGAATATTATAAGGCAGAGAATGTCTTAAGAAATCTATTAAGACTAAATTCAACCAATGAAGAGGCATGCTGTAGATTGATTACAATTCATCTGGCAAGTGGACAAAGAAAGAAGGCCAGGAAAGAATATATGGAATTTAGAAAAACTTACCTCGAAGAAATGGGAGAAGAGCCCACTTCAGTCATTTTAAAGTATAGTAATATAATGGATTAGTGGTTTCTTAATGGATTGATATAGTATAAATTTACTACACACGGTTGACTGGTGGTTGATTGAAATGTGTATAATGGAAAATAAATGTAATAGGAAAGTACCAGAATAACAGATTATTACATATGTGGTAACAAAATTGACAGTGGCAAATACATTAGAAAGCCTATTAATATTGACATATAGGAATTAAGTATTATAATTATACCAAGTATATTAATGTAAATAGGTAAAAAGTAACATAAAAACAGCTTGCAATAAATGTAAATATCTGGTAATATGATTTCGATGTAAGAAAATTATATTATTACC
>JAQUYQ010000134.1 GCA_028691795.1 Herbinix sp. | reverse complement strand
ATTCTTGAACGACTTATGACACTCGAATTAAGTATACCAATGCAAAAATAGCTACTGATATACATAATTTTTCGAGGTCCTTGCCATAATATTGTCAGGCATTATAAATGAACTGAGGTGAGATGAATGAATAGTGAAAGTGATGAGAAGGAAATACAAAAAAAAGATCAGGAAAAATTCAACAACGTTACAAATTCCCATAAGCCTGAGAATCAAAACCAGAATCACAATGTAAGAAAAGAAGGAGTAGGAAGACAGAATAATAAATACAGGGATTAATGCTTTGTAATCAACTGAGTGCTGCAGGTTGTAAATGCAGCACTCTTTTTATGGGTGATGTATTCATCGAAGCTAATCATGGTTTATATTTAATCATTAGTATGAGCTATGATAAGCATAACATTGAATAAATAAAAAATTGTTATAAAAAAGATGTGAAGTTAACTTAGTACAATATAATATAAAATGAGCTCTTAGTTATGATTTATTTCTATATGAAATTTTTTGCAATATCAATAATAATTATTAATATTAAGATTGATTTCTTCTTTAAAATGGTATAATATATCTACATGATTATTAACAAAGGGATACTAAGGAGGCAGGAGCATATGAAGGGGACAGTGGTTTCGTCTTGGATTGAGTCATGCAGCGCATTATTTGGTAAAGATGTAGTGAATCAAGCGTTAACAGCATTTAAATTGCCACTTGATATTGTATTTTCACCACTTCAGGATGTAGAGGATGGAATAGCTACGGGAATTGTTGATCATATCGGTAAGTTAATCGGTAAGGATCACAAAGAGATGTGGAGAATCATGGGTGAACAAAATATAAAGACATTTAGTAAGAATTATCCTGGATTTTTCCGCCACGAGTCAGCTTATCAATTTCTGAAATCCATGAATGATGTACATATTATTGTTATGAAACGATTTGCGGGAGCAGTTCCGCCGATTTTAGATGTAGCTCCGATTTCGGCTCACGAAATATTATTTACATATCGCTCAAAGCGAGGGATGCATCACTATCTGTTTGGGCTAATTAATGGAGTAGCACAATATTTTAATGAAAAGATTCAAATCGATGTACTGGAAGAATTACAAAATGAAGTTAAGATGAAGCTAACGTTTGAAAAGGAAATTCAGTATACAAAGAAATTCCGTATTAATAAGTTTCTATCCTTTGGAATAATACGAAATGTGATAGGCAAGACAGCCGTTTTTAATACACTGATCGTAACTTTGCTATCACTTATTATACTACCTGATAAATTAAGTGTAATACCGGTAGGAATTGCTACGCTGTTGACCTCGATAGCATCTTCCTATTTATTGAATAGACCGCAAAATCTCCTTAAAAAGGAATTAGAAAAGCTGGGTACAAATGATTTTGTGGAATACCTCTTAGTTAAGACAGGTGACGAGTATGAAGATATTTTTGAGCAGATTAATGAAGTGAAAAGAGGTGTTCAGAAGGATTTTATCGGCTTTAATGCAATTGTTGATGAAATGTATACCTTCAATCATTCCGTAACAGGAATTGCCCAGACGATGCAGGCTACCTCGAATGACATTACAGGAGTACTGGATGAAGTTGCTATCGCAGCGACAACACAGGCAGAAGATACAGAAAATTCCGTTAGTGTATTGAATGACAGTATCATGAATGTAACACGTATCTCAGATGAGAGCCAGAAGAATAAAGATAAAATCGAAGTTGCAATGATAAATCTGGAAGATAGTTTTAACAACGTTAATAATACCACAATGGAAATCAATACGGTACTAAATAAATTTAAGACGATTAGAAATAACAGCAATGAACTACAGAAAAGTGCGGCAGGCATAACAGCAATCGTATCTATCGTATCAGCTATATCAAAACAGACTAATCTTTTGGCATTGAATGCCTCCATAGAAGCTGCAAGAGCGGGAGAGGCAGGAAAAGGCTTTGCGGTTGTAGCAGAGGAAGTAAGAAGACTGTCGATTGAAACGAATAAAGCTGTTGAAGAAATAAATAACAGCTTAACGGAATTTGTCAGCAGTATTGGCGGTGTAGTAAGCGATATTGATATACAGTACAGTGTTTTGGAAAAGGAAAGCGATAACCTTACACAAGCAGTAAACACCTCCAGTCAGTCCAATAAGAACTTGAAAACAGTATCTGATTTGATGATACAGACATCAAAGGACTTAAAAGTGGAAGCAGATAATATAGCATCCTTATTTGATAATATGCATAGTCTTGCAGCCATTGCAGAAGAAAACTCTGCGGCTACCGAGGAAGCAAGCTCCAATGTTGCAATTTATATGGATCAAATTAACGAGCTGACACATCAGATTAATGTATTTGATTCGATGATTAAAAACTTCCAGGAAGATTTAAGTAAGTATAAGATATAATTAAGTATAAGATTTAAGTTCATATAAGATCCAAGTAAATGTAAGACTTAAGTTAATAAAAGATAAGGTTATAATGTATTATTAAGTAAAGATTGGGTTGATTTGACACCCAAACAATAATTTAAATATTAGTAGTTTTGTCAAACTTAAAAATTTATTTGTAAAAGAAGGTATCTGCTTTGGGGATACCTTCTTTTTCTTGTGTGCCAGGCATGGCACTAATCTAGCTGGTGCAAGTCCAGTCACGGGTATTTACCGCCAAGTGTAGTGAACCACAAGTTGGTGCCAGTAATGGTATGGATGAAGGAAGTGGTGTAACGAAGTTCTTGAGCCTACGAACAGAAACTTGATAAGGCGATTAGGTGGGTGAGGTTGCAAGACAAACTTAAGCCCAAAAGGTAAACGTAAACCGAAGTTGTAAATCAAGAGGTTGTGGAATGAAAGATTAGTGTCTTACCCTGGGAGACCCTACCCACATATAATAAAAGATATGGTCGAAAAAGGTTTAGGGAGGGAGTCAGATGATGTCGTAGTAAGCGTAACAGCTGAAGGACAGAAGCGATTTATAGTACGAAACGCTATTCATAAAAGGATGCATGAGCTAGAAATCAGATGGATAGGAAAAGTAGGAACGTAACCGAGGAATACTGCCTATATCTAGAGGGGTGATATGCATAAATGTTAAAGTAGACAGAGGAGTAACGACAATGGAGTTAATGGAAGTGATATTATCAAAGGAAAATCTAAACCGAGCCTACAAAAAAGTAGTTGCCAATAAAGGTGCAAGTGGAATAGATGATATTACAGTTGAAGAATTGGGAAGCTATATCAGAGAAAATCAGGAAGAGATTATAAGTTCACTTAGAAATAGAACTTATTTTCCAAAACCAGTGCGAAGAGTGTATATACCGAAAGGGAATGGTAAAGAAAGACCTTTGGGGATACCAACTGCGTTAGACAGAACAATACAACAAGCAGTGGCACAACCAATATCAGATATTTATGAAAAGATATTCAGTGAATATAGTTACGGATTTCGTCCTAACAGAAGTTGTCATGATGCAATTCGACAAGCACTCGAATACTTAAATATTGGATATGAATGGGTAATAGATATAGATATTGAGCAATTCTTTGATAAAGTAAATCACGATAAGTTAATTCAAATTCTTAGAGAACAAGTAAATGATAGCAGTGTACTAAACCTCATACGTAAATATTTACGAGCAGGGGTAATGGAGAAAGGGATTATCAAAGCTACAAAAACAGGCGTGCCTCAAGGTGGACCTATTTCAGTTATACTTTCAAATGTTTATCTAGATAAACTAGATAAAGAATTAGAGCAAAGAGGTATGCATTTCGTAAGATACGCAGACGACGTGCTGATATTCACGAAGAGTGAGGTCGCAGCAAATAGAGTTATGACTTCAATATCTAGTTGGATTGAAAGAAAGTTATTTCTGAAAGTGAATGCAACGAAATCCAAAGTAGTCAGACCAACGAGAAGTAAATATCTAGGCTTCACGTTCCTAAAGAATGGTGGACAGTGGAAAGTAAAGCCTACAAATGAGAAGAAAACGAAGTTATATCAAGTAATGCGTGAGTATCTCAAAAGAGGAAAAGCAATTGCGAGACCGCTAGCAGTAACTATAAAAAGAGTAAATCAAATAGTTATGGGTTGGATTAATTATTTTCGAATTGGAATGATGAAGCAATTTATGGATGAGTTTGGACAATGGCTAAGACACAAAATAAGAGTCATCGTCATAAAACAATGGAAAATACCTAGTACCATTTTCAGAAACTTAGCTTACCTAAATAGAAAATATAAAAATGGGTTTAACGACGAAAGTATTTACAAAGTTGCTAATTCAAGATTAGGTTGGTACAAAAGATGTAGTATGGATGTAGTGAATTTCATACTAAATCCTACACTGCTTGAAACAAAAATAAAGGATGGAGCTGGCTTGCTCAATCCTTTAAATTATTATCTAAGAAATGTTGGAATATAAGTTGTAGAGCCGTATACGAGACCCGTACGTACGGTTCAATGAGAGGGGAATAATTCTTAGCAATTATTTCTCTACTCTATTGGTAGACGGTCAGTTCTAATACATTAAAGAATAATCCAAGAAATTGAGCTAACCGAATTTGCTAAATACATGGATTGACATTTCATATCTCGGATGATAACATGGCTTCATCACAATAATCATTATATATTATATAAAGTTTGATCCGGTTACCATAAGTCATCTAATTTCCATCGCCTGACTTATGAAACCCAAATTAAGAAATGCATAACAGTAATACATAACATTAATGCATAAAACAGGATACGTAAAGTAATAGCAAAAAACATTAAATATTAAAAAAGCACAAAGGAGGGTAGTTGCATATAATAAAATGAGATTGTGATTCCGGTAACTATTAACAAGATCAACCCAAGATCTGACTAACAGAAATGTTAAAATTAGCGCCATGCACCTCTATTGGGAAAAGAGTTTATGAGTAACTCTTGAAATTCATGAAAATTGAATTAACATATTAATTTAGTATGTTTTAGAGGTTAACGAGGTAGAGAGTTAGCGAAAAGTTCGGCGGATGCTCTCTTATGCACTTGGGCATATCATATGACGAAAAAACCTATGGGTAACTATAGTACAACAGCGGCATAACCAAGTAAATTGAATTAGGTATAAGCAAGACTTCGAAAGAATAATTTACGAAGCTTTCTTTTGCTATGAATTCATTTAAAGAAATAACAGTAGAATAAAATTCTGCTTCAGTGCAGGGTAAAGCATGAAATTATTATGCTTATTTTAAGATTCATAGAATTGCAGTAGAGGAAATACCACCTTGACAATTTAATAGATGTGCCGCCATTTGCGGCAGAATGGAGTAAAAGTATGTGCGGAATTATTGGTTATACAGGAAGCCAAGAGGCTAAAAATATATTATTAGAGGGTTTAACTACATTGGAATACCGAGGATATGACAGCGCTGGTATTTCCCTATTTGATAAAGGAAGCATTCGGACCATAAAATCAGCCGGAAAAGTATCTGATCTTATTAATAAGGTGGAACATGCCGGAGAATTATCCGGTACCTGCGGTATCGGTCATACAAGATGGGCAACGCATGGAGGGGTTACGGATGAAAATGCACATCCACATACCTGCGGAAGAGTTACGCTGATTCATAATGGTATTATAGAAAATTATCATGAATTAGAGATAGAGTTAGCTGGAACGGGGAGGTATCCGATATCACAGACCGACACAGAAATAGTTGCTATGTTAATTGACAGCCTATATAACGGGAATGCCATGACAGCTATTAAGGAAGCAGAAAGACGATTAGTAGGTGCATATGCCTTTTGTATCATGTTTGAGGATGAACCGGAGGTGGTTTACTGCCTGCGAAATGCAAGCCCATTACTGGCTTGCCATGTCAAAGAAGGTTCGATTGTTGCATCGGATATGGTAGCTTTAATTGGGTTTTCAACGGACTACTTTGTAGTTCCGGAACAGCATATTGTTAAATTAACAAAAGACGATATCGTAGTAACAAATTATGATGATGAGATTATTGTGCCGAGGATGCTTCACGTAAATTGGGACATCAAAGCGGCTCAGAAGAATGGTTACCCACATTTTATGTTAAAGGAAATTCATGAGCAGCCGGAAGCCATTCGTTCTACTATTTTACCGAGGATAATAAAAGAAGGCCTTCCAGATTTTACAGGAGATAATATTCCAGATAACATTTTTGAAAATATAAATAGAGTTATAATAACTGCCTGCGGAACGGCGATGCATGCAGGTATGGTTGGTAGAGTAATGATTGAAAAATTAATCCGAATTCCGGTAGTGGTTGAGATTGCATCTGAATTCCGTTATCAGGATCCGATTATAGATAAACATACCTTGGTAATTACAATCTCCCAGTCAGGTGAAACTGCGGATACGCTTGCGGCACTGCGATTGGCAAAGGAGAAGGGAGCGATAACGTTATCCGTTGTTAATGTGAAAGGCTCCACGATTGCCAGAGAGAGTGATTATGTTCTTTACACACAAGCAGGTCCGGAGATTGCGGTAGCTAGTACAAAAGCTTTTACGGCACAGTTGTCCTGCCTGTATTTGATAGCATTCAAATTTGCCTTAATCAGGGATGCGATTACCGAAGATGAGTGTGTAGATTATATGAAGGAACTAAGAGAGGTTACTTTGGCGGTGGAAAG
>JAQUYQ010000133.1 GCA_028691795.1 Herbinix sp. | reverse complement strand
ATTATTATTTAATCTTCCAGATAAGATAAGAACACATTACCCGCATCTTCAAACATTTTTGCACTGTCTTGAATACCAATTTTAGATATGCTTGATTTTGTGGGATCGATTACCATAATATTAAACGTATCGTAACCATATATAATAACCCCATTACCGGAATCGGTCATTGCAATAACCGGCCTTCCTTTTGATACATAGTATAAAGCATCGTCTAAGGTTATTCCGGTCAAACGTACCGGTGTATATTTGGAATAAGTTTTTAACACATAATAAGCGGAACTATTCCTTGTGCTTAGTTGTTTGTTAAGTGTTGATACTCCCTGATATGACAGCATAAGCTTAATGCAACTTGCAACCGTGTCCCCTCCTGACGGTGTCCAATTCATTGCTTCAAACCCGGATATCGTATAGTTTGCTGCTTTAACACCACGTTCCCAAACCAATTCCTGATCGCTGTTTAATACTACTCCTATATTTTCTCTCGCAACATTAATAGCATCAGCCGCATTTTCGTAAGCCCCTTCAATACCCCCCGTAATATAAGGATAATAATAAAGCATACTTTGTTCTGTCTCAGATATTCTGACCGTTGGGTCCTGAGTAATTACTGTATTGACTGTGGTTAATACTTTAGGCTTCTTCTCCATTAAAAAACCACTTGGCAAAGTCATATAATATTCTGTTAAAGCCTGATCAGAAACACTTGATGTAATTCCAATCAGCGAAGCCTCTGTTTTCTTCTGGTTCATAATTTGGTCTTGATCGTAACTGTAAATGGTTTGGCCCTCTTGTGAAGCCATATGAACACGGCGAAGTTCTATGACATTTTCTTTTACCGTAAGTCCTGTAACATAATAACCAGGGACACTGTAGCTTTTTAAAACCGTTTTATTAACCGAAGCAATTAAGACCTTACTAAGCGGTACCATAATACTACCGTCAATCATCGCTGCTATATCATTTTCTTTTACAAATCCATATATTATATTGGAATCTATCATATCCATTAAACGGATATTATATCCATCATCAGCACGAATCGTCTGTGTATTACCGGTTTCCAAATCCATAATATTTATATTTTTAGACTTCTTCAAGTCGGCATTTTCCTGCCATGCAACATAGTTTATATCCTGTAGTACTACGACCTGATTTTGATTAATATTAGAAGCTATTTCCGACAATTTACGCGTAGTCAAATCATAAGAATAAATGGTGTCATATACCTGAAAATAGAAAATGCCTTTGGAATTCAAATAAGTCAAATTACCCAGGTTCTCCTTCAGGCTCTGATAGGGTTCATCCACCGGGATATAAACAAGCTCCTCTATTCTGCCTTCCCCACGGATGTAACGGTATAAGTTTACAGCAACTCTTCCTTCGTACTGTCCTCGGTTCATGTAACCGTAAACCAAAAAGTCTATATTTCCCTCTGCATCCATACTAAGAATACGAATATCATGTTGGTCATATAAATCTCTCAGATAATCCACATCTTTCTTACGAAAGGAAAATACCTTTGTAATTTGGTTATTCTCCAAATCATAAAACCATAATTCTTTATCCCTGACAAATGCTAATTTTGAAGAATCCGCTCCTGCTTTATAAGGTATTTCATAGTCTGAAGTAATGCCTAACTTTAATTCATTTTTATCAATATTTGCCAGACTGATATCAAATATTGATTCCATATGGCGTTCATAATTTAAAAGATACATACGGTCCTGGGAATAACGTACACGATAAAATTCGATAACACGATATTTTTCCATCACTCCTGCAACTTCCGCTTCTATATAATAACTTAGTTCAACGGAAGCGGTATCTACATAAATCTCTTTTACCGTAGGAACAATATCTGTTAATACTGTTGGCTTTAAACTGCCCCAGCATACCAGATCAAAGCTAGAGTTAATATTAACATAGGCCAGAGTTGAATTGTCTGCACTATTTGATGGTTCAAGATAGCTAATTACCTCTTGTGCGGTATCTTTATTCATTATTGCATTATGGAAGTTCATAATAAAGTCAAGTTTATTTTTTAAATACGTTTCGCCATAAATTTTGATACGTTGATAATAATATATTTTTTCTGTCTTACTGGTAATTAACGTAATTTTAACTGCATACTCTTTCGCGCTTGAAAGTTCTGTATTTAGCTTAATTTTAGCGGATTGAATATCTCCATTTTCTTCGAAAACGCTGACTGAATCAGTTTCAATCAAGCTGTTACCTACAAATTCTCTTACTTCATAATTTAATTTCTTAATCTCCAGGCCTTCTTTATTAAACAGTACATCAAAAATCTGATCCACACCAAGCGGTGTTACCGATTCCCTTACTTTGTTAGCATCCATATTGCTGCTATAACCATGCAGTAGATTAATTGTATTTTCACCTGTTTTAATGGTAACCAAAGGAAAGGTTGCAGGCTCCATTGTTGTGGTATTATCAACGTCAAAAACGACTTCCTTGATATCCCTACTGAAATAGGAGAGTGCAGCCACAAATACTACGATTAAAATAATCACTCGATAAACATGTTTTAACATTGATACCTTTATCCTTCTTTTACAATTCTTCGTTTAATAGCTTTTGCAGGCAGGGAGTAACACCAAGAAAATCCATACACTTTTGCAACTCATCCTCCTGCATTTTTGTAACCTGAAAGGCTGTGCTTCGTTTGACAGCACGTATTAATATATTCTTAGGCGTATGTTCCATATCAATAAACTCCAATAGCTGAACCTTATAACCCTTCTGCTCTAGAAGCTCTGCCCTTAAAGCATCAGTAATTAATGCTGCCATTCGTTCTTTAACAATTCCATACTTTAAAACAGGTTTTAATGTAGTACCTTGAATTTGCCTGTTTAGCTCATGTTGACAACAGGGTACCGAAAGAATAACCTGTGCACCCCAAGATACTGCTTTATAAAGGGCATAATCCGTCGCCGTGTCACAGGCATGTAGTGTAACAACCATGTCAACAGAGCTGCTTCCTTGATAAGAAGCAATATCCCCCTCTAGAAAATGTAGTTTTTCGTAACCATATTTTACACTTAATTTATTGCAATTTTCTATCACATCTGATTTTAGATCCAAACCTATTACATTAATTTGATAGCCCTTTAATATTTTCAAGTAATAATACATTGCAAAAGTAAGATATGACTTGCCGCAGCCAAAATCCAAAATGGTTAGTTCTTTCCCTTTTTCTAGATATGGCAGGACATCTTCAATATATTCCAAAAACCGGTTGATTTGTCTAAACTTATCCGATTTTGCTCTGACTACAAGTCCCTCTTTTGTCATCACTCCTAGATCAATTAAAAACGGAAGCGGTGTATTTTCCTGCAGGATGTAGTTTTTCTTTTTGTTATGAGACAATAACCCAAGCGATTCGTTCTGGATTTCGTTACTATTTACCATTTCGTTTTTTTCTGTATTTTTTATTAATTTGTGATTAACTGTAACTTTTCCTTTTTTACTAATTAAAATAGTAACCTTTTCTTTACTGGTTATGATTTCTGCCTGTTGGAAAAGCCCTTCAAACCAGTCTGGTAATTTATCAATTAGTTCCTCATAAATATAATTCGTATGAAATACTTTATTACCTATAAATTCCGAAACCTGATAGTGTAATGTATCCTTTAGTAATACCTTACGGATTTTAATTTTAGATGCTTTCTTCTTATCCGTGGAATTACTTATTATTATACTGATTAATTCACTATTTATCGTATCTTCAAATGTTTTCTTAATTATATTATCCATCATCTTCGTCCATTCTTCTTATTCTACCATAAATTCTCATGAATTAATAGGTTGGGCTTTTATTCATTTTATATTTTAATGTCTTTTACCTGATAGTACAACCTAATTATTATTAATTTTATCTTAATATTGACTTTGCCACATTTCACATTCCGTGTCTACTGCGCATATATTAATTATAAAAAGCTTAGGAGTACTTATATGTCATTTACAATAGGCAGAAGTTACGGCACGGGAAGAAATTATAAAGTGCCAAATTATAATGTTAATACCCAAAATTCAAGGTCACCAGAAAGTTCTGATATGCGAACATCCAGCGCAACGAAACATCAAATATCTGCTAACCAAACTACTCCAACTGAAACAACACCTAACACTTCAACAAATATGCCCGGAAGAGGCACCACTGCTCCTGGTTCAGGCACTGGTACTGCTCCAGGTGCTCCTGGTGTTACTCCTGGATTAGGCACCGGAACTGCTCCGGGTGCTCCTGGTGTTACTCCTGGTTCAGGCACCGGTACTGCTCCAACGAGACCTGACACCACTACTACGATGCCTGGCACCGGTACTACTCCAACTAGACCAAGCTTCACTACTACCCCGATGACGCCTGGCACAGGTATGCCTCTTGGTACTCCCGGCGTTACTCCTGGTTTAGGCACCGGAACTGCTCCGGGTGCTCCGGGTGTTACTCCTGGTTCAGGCACCGGTACTGCTCCAACGAGACCTGGCACCACTACTACGATGCCTGGCACCGGTACTACTCCAACAAGACCAGGTAGCACTACTACCCCGATGACGCCTGGCACAGGTATGCCTCTTGGTACTCCCGGCGTTACTCCTGGTTTAGGCACCGGTACTGCTCCGGGTGCTCCGGGTGTTACTCCTGGTTCCGGTACCGGTACTTCTCCTACAAGACCAGGTAGCACTACTACCCCGATGATGCCTGGCACTGGTACACCTCCAACAGGTCCCGGTACCACTACTACCCCCGGCACTGGTACATTATCTCCAGGTACTTCAAACCAGACAACTAATCCTTACAGCCTAAATTATGCTCCATTTATTTACGAAGCAGATCCACAGGGTACGTTAACTGGAATTGAGAATATGGATTCAAATTATTCCTATTATATGAATCCTAATATGCCCTATATGGAGCCAAATGCTCAATCAGAAGAGGTTCCAGGAGCATGGCCAATTGCTGACACTGGAATGCAACCTGGTATGTCTCCCGTGCAACCCATAGGTTATCCTTATTATAATTATCCCGGTATGCCTTATGGAGAAATGCCTAATATGAACTATCCTGCTTATCAAGGCGTTCCAAATATGTATCTTCCAAACCAAAATCAATACGCAGCTCCTATGGGGATACCTATGTTCCCTCTATATGGGTATGATAACAGTACAGAATTAGACCGGGATGTAGAATATATGAAACAGCTCTACCCCAGCACTGCTAAAACCATTCTATCAGAAATTGATAATGAGTGTGACCAAATGGAATATGACGGAAGCGTAATGTTTGACGAATACCCTGATAAAATTCAACTTGAAAGAATTGTTGATCGCATTTATGAAAAAGTAAAAGATATCAATGAGGAACCTCGGTTAGAAGCTAACAGCCTATACTTCTTTCCTCCAAAGCGGAGAAGTGATCATCTGCACGATCTCGTAACAATAATACTATTGAATGAATTTTTTCACCGCAGAAGACGTCACCGTGGAAGAAAACGTTGGTTCTAATCAAATAGTTAAGTATTTAAGGGGCTGCACAGCAGCCCCTTTTCTTTACCAGCTTTTCTTTACCAGCTTTCATTTAAGATTGGTGTTGCTAACGTAATTTTCGTTTTATTCGTTAACTCATTATAAGTGATAGCGATTTGTATATTAATCTTGTTTCCCAATGAGGTAATATATTCATTCAGCATACCCGTATAAGCATAGACTGTATAAAGATCACCTTCATCATACTCCAATGCTATTTCGCCCTGTAATTCATTAACCAATAATTTTGCTATCTCCTGCTTTTGAAGCGTGGTTAAATTACCTTCCCTATTTCCCTCAAACTTTAATATTACCTGCTTGCTCTGAACTCCTAATTCATCAAGATCATTTTCAAGTAATTTCTTATATTTATCTATACTTTGAATACCATCTAATATACTGAGCCGTACAATAATATAATGTTTTATCTCAACAGCTGCATCCACTTCCTGTTCCATACTGACAACTTTAATTTCTGTAGTTGCCTTCTTTGCTTGTTTATAAAAGGAAAGCTCACTGCGTCCTGTTTCCTCTTGAACCGTAATATCATCATCAATCATTAATCCAATTGCATCTGACAGATTATAAATGATATCCTTTTTTGAATCTTCACTTAAAGTTCCAGTTTTATACTCAGCTACCAACTCCAGGCTGCTCTTCATTTCCTCGGTATCTGATTTTATAAAAGCTTCTGTTATTTGTATTTCTTCTTTGAAAACTCTGTTCATAACCATCTGTGTTGCGACGGCAACCCAAAGTACTGCAGCAATATACATCGTTATCCTTGTTCGTTTCATTGAAAAAGTATGCTTCAATCTGTCTGTAATATCATCCCATCTGCTATTTCCCATTAAAATCAACCTCCGTTACCTAGCAGTCTATTAATCCACCTAATAGTTTAACCCAAAAATGGAGGTTTATTCTATGCATAGCAAGTGCATTATGTTCTTTATAATTCGCACTATACCATCTTATCATTTCATGTTATAATGAGATGATGTTGGGGTCGAATTAATGGTTTCAATTCGCCAATTTTTTAGCACCTTGAAAATTTCACACATTTTTTTGCAGAAACATGATTGAAGTGAGTTAAATGGAAAACATTCTTAAAGATTCTCT
>JAQUYQ010000132.1 GCA_028691795.1 Herbinix sp. | reverse complement strand
CGGATGGTAATAGGTTTTATGAAATTCTATAAACTCCTCATAGGATAGCTCCGGTATGAAATCCGGATCACCACCGGATTCTACACCATATGACGTATCCGGAAACAATGAATTCTGAATCGAACGGTATAACTGCGATTCTGGGGAAGAGAAAGCCCCCTTCATCTCATTATAAACAACTCCATTATACTTAAGCTCGGCATTCTCATCCTCTAACTCATAATGCCAGCCTTCCTGTCTAAATATCTCATTTCTCTGATAAATATTCGGATATAATACCGCATCCATATAGACATGCATTAAATTCTTAAAGTCCTGATCATTGATGCTGGCTACCGGATAAACTGTTTTATCCGGATATGTCATCGCATTTAAAAAGGTATTAAGGGAACCCTTTGCCAGCTCAACAAACGGATCCTTCGCCGGAAAATTCTTCGATCCACATAAAACAGCATGTTCAATAATATGTGCAACACCTGTACTATTTGAAGGCGGTGTGCGAAATCCTATCGAAAATACTTTATTATTATCATCATTTTCAACGATGGCAACCCTTGCTCCGGTTTTCTTGTGTACCAATAACTTTCCTATTCCATTAACATCCTCTAGCTTTTCCTCAAATAAAAATTCATACGAGGAAGGAATTTCAAATTTCATGTAATTAACCTCCATCTTTTCCAAGATATACTTTTAAAGCAAACAAAATTGTCTGCGTTTCTTCTCATCATTAAGTATGGTAATTTGTAGTATATGCTTATTCATAATATCATAAAAATATCAATTTGTCATTTCTTACGCATCAATTTTTTTCCATTTTAGGATATCTAAACCCTGGAAATTACATTGATAATATTACAAAATATAACAAAACAAATTTGACAATTTAATAAATATATGTTAAATTTATACTAACATTACTAATAGTGGTAATGCAATTTTGATTAGTTTTAGGAGGCTCTTTATGAAGACAGGTACAGTTAAATGGTTTAACGCGAAAAAAGGTTTTGGTTTTATTTCTGACTCAGAGGGAAACGATGTATTTGTACATTTTTCAGCACTTCAGATGGACGGATTTAAGGTTCTTGAAGAAGGCGAGGAGGTTCAGTTTGAAGTAGTTAAAGGTGACAAAGGGCCTCAGGCTGCAAACGTAACCAGGTTATAATCACAACGACTTAAAATAATTTTAATATATATACATATTTTAGTAGTTGTTGAACGAATAGTTGTTTATAGAATAGTTGTTTATAGAATATTAAGAGGAATTGGCAGATAATTTACTTGTCATAAATTAAGGAGGAATTGGTGAACCAATTCCTCCTTTTATGATTCGTAGCAAGGTTTTAACCCTTAACGACATGATGCCGCAGAGAGGCATCTCAAATAATAGGAGCAGAAGCTTGGAATGAGCACCCTTCGTGCTCATTTCGAGCTTCTGCTGAGTGTGAAGATGCTTTTTCTTCACACTTTGATGCTACTAATTAATGCTTAAAATGTCTCATTCCTGTAAAGATCATCGCTATTCCATATTCATTGCATTTCTTGATGGAGTCTTCGTCTCTTCCTGCTCCGCCTGGCTGAATGATTGCCGTGATTCCTGCTTGATGTGCTGCTTCAACACAATCATCAAATGGGAAGAATGCGTCAGAAGCAAGTACAGCACCCTGAGTTACACCTTTACCGATTAATTCCTCTGCATGCTCAATGGACTGCTTAGTAGGCCAGATACGATTTACCTGTCCCGGTCCGATACCTATGGACTGCTTATCCTTTGCAAGTGCTATGCCATTGGATTTTACGAATTTAACTACACGCCAAGCAAATTTAAGATCTTCCATTTCTTTTTCAGAAGGAGCACGGTCTGTAACAACCTTTAACTCTTCTTCATTAAAGATTTTACTGTCTATGGTCTGAACGATTAAGCCGCCGTTTACTTTCTTTAAATCATAAGCATTTTCATCCTGAGGTACTTCAATGTCAACCAGCTCGAGTACTCTGATATTCTTCTTGATTGTAAGAATCTCTAAAGCTTCTTTCTCATAGGAAGGTGCCACGACTACTTCAAGGAATATATTTTTCATTTCCTCTGCCATTGCTACCGTAACTTCACGGTTGATTACAACAATACCTCCAAAGATGGATGTTTTATCTGCATCAAAAGCCTTCTTCCAAGCATCATAGATGTTATCTGCGCTGCCAACACCGCAAGGATTGCCGTGTTTACAAGCAACAACAGTGGGCTCGGTGAATTCTTTCAGAAGCTCTAATGCGCCATTGGTATCATTAATATTATTAAAGGATAATTCCTTACCGTTTAATTGAACTGCATCTGTTATAGATCCTTTCTTCTTACCGATCTCACGATAGAAGGCAGCTGACTGATGAGGATTCTCACCATATCTCATATCCTGTACCTTTTCAAAGGTCATGGTCAAGGTCTCAGGTAATTCCTTATCATTTCTCTGTTTCTTTAAATAATCTGCGATCATTGTATCATAAGAGGAAGTGTGCATAAAAACCTTCTGCATCAGATAAAACTTAGTATCAAGAGAAACTTGCCTTTTCTCTTTCAATTCAGTTAAAACCTTTTCATAATCTCTTGGATCAACAACCACAGCCACATCCTGATAATTCTTAGCTGCAGAACGAAGCATTGTTGGTCCACCGATATCGATGTTTTCAACAGCCTCACCTCTTGTAACATTATCCTTTAAGATCGTTGCTTTAAATGGATATAAATTAACGACTACAACATCTATTGTTTCAATATTTAAGTCTTCCAGTTGTTTCATATGGGAAGGATTGCTTCTCATAGCAAGTAATCCAGCATGTACTGTAGGATGAAGTGTTTTAACACGTCCGTCTAAGCACTCCGGAAATCCGGTTAATTCCGAAATTTCAATCGCAGGAACTCCTGCTTCCTTAAATTTACCATAAGTACCTCCGGTGGAAATTATCTCAATTCCTAAGGATACCAATTCTTTGGCAAACTCTACAATTCCAGTTTTGTCCGATACGCTGATTAATGCTCTCATGCCCAATCTCCTTTTCTTCCTTGTATTTTATCTTTCATTCAATAACTAAGGTATTATCCGCTACTTTATCACCTTAATCAATTATTATGACAAGTAAATTAGTAAATCTATTCATTAAGCTTATAAAATATGAGTTTGCTTATCATATATAAAAATACTACACTATGGAGGAAATGTTTTCAATTGATAAATACTAATGTATCTTATCGTTATTTCTAATATATCAATTAATAAATTATTTCACAGTCAGGAAGCTTACTGCCTAATTTATCAATCTGTTTCTGAGAAATATTTAAATGTCAAATGAAATTTAGCTTTTTATTCTTAGAAATGATTATTAATCGTCAAAATGCGTGAAGTATGCTAATAAATATAGTATTATCAGCGGTATAATATATCAATGTTTTTTTGTATAGATTACTTGTTTTTTTTATATATATTACCACTATTGTAAAACAAATCCTACATGTGGAAGTTCAAGGAATTTTCTCCTCGAATAAGGGTATAATAATTCATAATACATATTAAATAAATCATAATTCATATTAAATAATTCATAATTCATATTAATTCGTGTTGCATTCATATGTAAATTATACTATAATTCGTTTGGAACTTTATGCGCTACTACTCTGTGAATCAATAGTAACTACTAAAGTGTTTAATGGTAGATAAGTGAAAGATTTTCAATCTTTCACACCCAAAGATTATGCCTGCTTAATCCTCGGTACAAACTTAATATGCGCAGAAAACGTGCACGAAATGGAGGTAAATATGAGACGATTTAAACTATCTGATTTGTTCATTGGCATTATATTTACGTTGTTATTTATATCTCTGGCCGTTATCATTACGATTAATTTCAGACCACTGTACTATATGGACATTAAGCTCTTAAATATCGAAGCAACCTCTGGACTCGCAAAAGATGAAATAATTAAAAATTATAATGCTTTAATCGATTACTCTTCTCCCTTATTTCAGGGTAATCTGGTTTTCCCCACTTTAGCAGCATCAAGGAGCGGTCTTAGCCATTTTGCAGAAGTCAAAAATCTTTTTACCGATTTCTATATAATTGGTGCCATGGCATTGATATTGGGTATTATAATTATGGTGAAAAAATCAAAAAACAAAGATTACAATTATCTCTTTGTATCAGCAATTACAGCTATCGTATTGCCTATTATTCTTGGTTTTTTTATGTCCCTGGATTTTGACCGTACTTTTATACTTTTTCACAAATTATTTTTTAACAACAATAATTGGTTGTTTGATCCCATAACCGATCCCGTTATCAACATTCTGCCAGATACCTTTTTCATGCATTGTGCAATACTTATCTTATTAATCGTTATATTATTCAGCATCATTTTTCTAACTGTATATTTTTTAAAAAAGAAACGTTTTAGCATAAAATATCGTAAAAACAAAGGATTAAAATTGTAATATTGAATAGTCTTATCGTTATGTTAGGATTAATCACGAAGAATTATTTAACACACAAATTATTAGAGATGCTCTTATAAGCAGCATCATGGAGGTAAGAATGAGAAAAACTAAAATTATTTGCACACTGGGACCGTCCACAGATAATGACAAAGTATTAAAAGAGTTAATACTAGCTGGAATGGATGTTGCTCGTTTTAACTTTTCCCATGCAGATCACGAAGAACATATGGGCAGATTAAGAAGAATTGAAAAATTTCGTAAAGAGCTAGGAATTCCCGTCGCAACACTATTGGATACAAAAGGCCCTGAAATCCGTATTGGTGCCTTTAAAGACAATAAAAAGATTAATCTGAAAGAAGGACAAACCTTTACATTAACTTCTAGAGAGATAGAGGGTGATGAAACTCAAGTTTCCATCTCATATCCCAACTTAATTTATGATATAGAAATCGGCAATAAAGTTTTAATTGATGATGGTCTGGTTGAAATGGTCGTAACAGGTATTACAGAAACCGATCTAATCTGTACCGTAAAAAACAATGGTACTATCTCGGATAAAAAGGGTGTTAATGTTCCCGGTGTACAATTAACCATGCCTTTTATTAGTGACAAAGACCGTGACGATATCCTTTTTGCTATTAACCAAAAATATGATTTTATTGCTGCTTCCTTTGTAAGAACAGCTGCGGATGTGAAAGAAATTCGCAAAATACTAAATAAACACAACTCAAAAACTAAGATAATTGCTAAAATCGAGAATTATCAAGGTGTGGAAAATATCGATGAAATAATAAAGGCTTCTGATGGTATTATGATCGCACGTGGTGACATGGGTGTTGAAATTCCTTACGAAGAAGTTCCGGTCATTCAGAAAATGATTATTAAAAAGGTATATAACAGTTCTAAGCAGGTTATTACCGCAACTCAGATGCTGGATTCCATGATAAAAAATCCAAGACCGACAAGAGCAGAGACAACAGACGTAGCAAATGCAATTTATGATGGAACCAGTGCTATTATGTTATCCGGCGAGACCGCTGCCGGAAATTATCCGGTAGAAGCTTTAAAAACTATGGTAAAGATTGCAATACGTGCAGAAGCAGATATTGATTATAAGAAACGTTTCAGAATGCAGGATGTATGTCAAAAACCTGATATTACAGATGCTATTTCACGTGCAACAGTTACAACTGCTCATGATTTGAATGCAAAAATGATCATCACTGTAACTACCTCCGGTAAAACTGCTCGTGTCATTTCCCGTTACCGTCCCGAGTGTCAAATCCTCGGCTGTACCACAGATCCTATCGTTTATAGACAATTAAGCATGGCTTGGGGTGTTACTCCTCTCCTCATGGAAATAGAGCATGATACCTTTGAATTATTTGAACACGCAATTCAGGCTGTAGAAGATGCTGGTTATTTAGAGGATGGAGAATTAGCTATACTTACTGCAGGTATTCCTTTAGGAATTTCAGGAACTACCAATATTATCAAGGTTCAAATTGCAGGAAGCAAAAATTAAATTTTGATGTACCTAATAAGTTATTATCACTCAGTTTCATTTTAAATATAATATCCTAATATAAGGGGGCTGTTTCAAAACAATCAATTGTTTTAAAACAGCCCCTAATAATATACTATTATATTCATTTAATAACTGTTTCTTTTTAAGATATTTTTTGAACCAATTAATGCAGATAGCAAATTTTTTTCATTTATTTTGGATTTTAAGTTCTTTGGTTTCGGCCATAACTTCCATCTTAAATGCATACCATGCATCCTCATGCTCCACAAAATATAGAGGACATAACTTTCCTGTAACATCATAATGCCTGATAATATTGCTGTCAGTAAGATCGAATTCAATGCAGAGAGCAGAAACCAATGAAACCAGAGATTGATAAGTTGCTTTATTAAACTTGCCTGTTTCATCCGGATGACAGCATTCAATAGATATAGTGTCATCATTTCTGTCATTGGAAGCATATGCAATCTCAGTTAACGGAATACATTGAATGACTTCTCCCTCCAGACCAATCACATAATGACTGCTGACACTGGTTGTCTTTTTATCTGCCAATCCTTCAAAATAATCACGATTATTTTCTGCAGTGCTCCCTGGATTTGCTGTATAATGAACAACAATCCCTTTAATTCTCTTTAATCTCGTTTGTGGCCTCGAATAGGGATTTGGAGTAAGATACTCTGCTTTTATTACTGTACCATTTGACAATGTTTGAG
>JAQUYQ010000131.1 GCA_028691795.1 Herbinix sp. | reverse complement strand
TCGGATTCTGTTTCCAGAATTAACTCAGGAATTTGGGTGGGCAGTCCATTTTCATCGAGGGCAACCATTACAAGATACGCTCGATTCACAACTTTCCGAATGCCCATTAAATCCTCAACGTAAGTGTCAACACGTATTTCCATTGAAGTTTTGCCAACATAGGTGATACGCCCTATTAGTACCAGTGTATTATTAATAAAGGCACCAGCCTTAAACTGCAGATTATCTATTGCTGCTGTAGTAACATTACAGCCAGAGTGACGTCGTGCAACAACAGATGCAACAACATCAATCCACTCAACGAGTTGACCGCCAAAAAGTCGATTGACTCCGTTGCTGTGGGAGGGCATAATTATTTGTACTTGTTCTGTTAATGAATCTGATACGCGCTTAGGCTCCATAGTACTCCTTTTATATTGTAAATGTATAAGGTGATAAATTTTATTCATGACAAGTGAATAGGTTTACCAATTCATCTTATTAATTAGTTATACCTATTTTATACCTTTTAAATAAAGATAACAAGGGAGCATTACCCAAATTAAAAGATAATGTTCCCAAGTTGATATAATCATTTTTTGTTAATTGATACCAATTCAAAAAGACTACATAAGAAAAAAGAATTGGATGATATATTATATGAGGGGGCATAATATAGTGATAATTGGTATATATTCTAATGAAAGGATGCTTTTCCAAAAAAAAATATAAAAAATCTTTTCATTAGATAAATTTATGTTATAATAATATTGAAAAAAAATTAACAGACTGAAAGGAATGATAATATGCCATTAATTACCACGAAAGAAATGTTTCAAAAAGCATATGCCGGAGGTTATGCAATTGGTGCTTTTAATGTAAATAATATGGAGATCGTACAAGGTATTACAGAAGCAGCGAAAGAAGAGAATGCTCCTGTAATTTTACAAGTTTCTGCTGGAGCAAGAAAGTATGCGAAACATGCGTACTTAGTTAAATTAGTAGAGGCTGCTTTAATTGATACAGATCTTCCGATTGCTCTTCACTTGGATCATGGTGATGATTTCGAAATTTGTAAATCATGTATCGATGGCGGTTTTAGCTCCGTTATGATCGACGGTTCTAAACATAGCTTTGAAGAGAATATTGCTTTAACTAAAAAGGTTGTTGAATATGCTCATGCTCATGGCTGTGTTGTTGAAGGTGAATTAGGTAAATTAGCAGGTGTTGAGGATGATGTAAAGGTTAAGGCTGAAGATGCTTCTTATACAAGACCAGAAGAAGTAGAAGAATTCGTAACCCGTACCGGTGTAGACTCTTTAGCAATTGCTATTGGTACCAGTCACGGCGCTTTCAAGTTCAAACCAGGCCAGAAACCTCAGCTTCGTTTTGATATTTTGGAAGAAGTAGCAAAGAGACTTCCTAACTTCCCTATCGTATTACATGGTGCATCCTCTGTATCTCAGGAATACGTTGAAATTATCAAGAAGTTTGGCGGAAAAATGGATGATGCTATTGGTATCCCTGAAGATATGTTAAGACAAGCAGCTGGTATGGCTGTTTGTAAAATTAACATTGACTCTGACTTAAGACTTGCATTTACAGCAGGTATCAGAGAGTATATGGGAAATAACCCAAGCCACTTTGATCCTAGACAATACTTAACACCTTCAAGAAATAATATTAAAGCAGTTGTTAAGCATAAGATTGTTAATGTTCTTGGTTGTTCAGGAGCAGCTTTAAAATAGGTTTGAAGAATAAAGATTAAGATGTATTTATTAGATATGAGATAAAAAAGAGAAAGGGCGTACCGCAAATAACGATTAAGTTAGGATGCGGCACGTCCTTTCTGTTGCTATTTAAAAAGTTTTAATCAAAATAGACTGCATTGTATGACGGAATCATCTTCGTGGATTAAACCAATCAGATCAGCTGGATGCATCGGTTTATTATAGATATAACCTTGGATGATATCACATTTTTGAGCTTTTAATAAGCATAGTTGATCCTCGTCTTCCACACCTTCCGCAACTACTTTAATATCCAAACTGTGTGCCAATTGTATGATGGACTCTGCAATGGAGGAATCCTTACGGCTGAAGCAGATATTATCGATAAAGGATTTATCAATCTTTAATGTGTTAATCGGTAACTTGGTAAGATAATTTAAAGAGGAATATCCTGTTCCGAAGTCATCCAAAGAGACTCTTACACCAAGGCTTTGCAAGTTACTTAACAGTATAGTGGCATCCATTATGGAAGAAACTAAAGTACTTTCCGTAATCTCTAATTCAAGATATTTTGGAGGCAGCTTTGTTTCATTAAGAATTGCCGATATGAAAGCGACAAAGCCGGGACGATTGATCTGTACAGAGGAAATATTAACAGATACGGGACGCGGTGTGGCCCCATGATCAATCAAATTCTTATTAAAACGACAGGCTTCTGTAATTAGCCATGAACTAAGCTCAGTAATTAGACCGCTTTCCTCAGCAATTGGAATAAATTCACTTGGAGAAAGATTGCCAAGACGTTCACTTTTTATTCTCATTAAAGCTTCAAAACCAATAATACAATTTGATTTAATGTCAAACTGTGGCTGATATTTTATATAGATTTCCTTATTCTCTATGGCATTTCGCAGTACTTCAATAATCAGTGTATTTCGGTTAAGTTCTTCCTCCATCTTCTTATCAAATAGAGTAAATTTATTCTTTCCGGTTTCTTTTGATTTGTACATTGCTATATCTGCAGTTTTTATTAAAACATTCGGAGTAAGGCCGTTCTCAGGATAAATTGAAATGCCGATGCTCATTGATACATATACGATTTCTCCTCCTAAATCCAGAGGATTATTAAAATACGCTAGGATTTCAGAGGCGAAATTTACAGCCAATTCTTTTGAAGTAACATTTTCTTTGAATAATAGAAATTCGTCGCCTCCGGCTCTTGCCAGCATACCATTGGAACCTATGAGGGAGGTTAGTAATTGTGCTGTCTTTATTAATAGGATATCTCCGTATTCGTGGCCTAAAGTATCATTTACAGTTTTAAAATTGTCTAGATCAACAAAATATACAGCATGGTTCGATAGTTCCCTCACTGAGGATACCAGAACCGTAGTGACATAATCCAAGAAAGCAAGTTTGTTAGGTAGATTAGTTAGGGTATCATGATATGCCAGAAATTCGATATGGTCATAATTGGAACGAAGCTGCTCTTCATTAGATAGAAGTTTATCGTGCATTGATTCCAAGTCATTATAGTTTGTTTTAATAATATGGAGCATCTTATTAAAATTCTTGGATAATTCACCCAATTCATTATTGCTTTTAATAATAGACTGTACATTCAGATTACCTTCAGCTGCAGTACGCATAGCATCTCTTAGGGCAATAATAGGAGCGGAATATTTCTTGGCTAGTACATTAGCAAAGATAATAACGATAAAAAGTATGATAACGCATGTGATAGAGAGCAAAGGTAACAAAATCGTTGTTACGGCCCTTAGGTCAGAAACATCCTGTTTAACCAGTAATACCCAATTAAGATCCGAAAGAACGCAATAACCATAGGACTGATTGATATTGTTATAATAGTACTTAAACCCACCGCTTAAAGCGATCAAGTTATTGTTGTAATTATCTACAATGTGGGAGAGCTTTGATGAATTAATGTTCTTTCCAATGTAGGATGAATCAGGGTGGTATATTATTGTACCATCATGATCTAGTAAGATGCCAAATCCGGTATCACCAAAGGATATGGAACTTAGAAACTTTTTAAAATAGGAAGTTTCGATAGTACTTATAACATATCCAATTATTTCATTTGACTTTGATGCAAGTATGGGTGAACCAATTTCTATGGTATCAATGGTATTTTCTGAGATTATAAAAGGCTGTAAACCACTTGTAACATCGGTACCCAATTTAATTGTATCAAATTTTTTTAAAGCAAGTTTATTTGAATTGGAGCCTAATAAATTGAAATCAGAACTGGCAATTATTTTGTAATTTGCATTATATAAAGAAATACGTTCGCAGTATTCATAGAAGCTTATTCTTTTCTGTAATAATATATTAATAGAATCGGGAGCAAGCTGGCCCCAAATGTTACTTTGCCTTGCCGCTTCAACCAGTCCATTTTGTAACGATAATAAAGAAACCTCTGTTTTCTGCGTAGTAATCATAGCCTCAAGACCTCTAACGTTAGTCTCAGCGGTTCGCTTTAAGTCTTGGGAGTTTTCGTCTATTAGCTTATTCGTAAGTAATATGTTTGCTACAACGGAAATAAATATTACGGGTATCATAGAGGATATAATCAATAGTATACGTATGGATTTTTTTAACGACATACAAGGGACCTCCGTTATATGTACACTGAAAATCTTTAATAATAGCAACAATTTACATTCTACCAAAAATGTCAAAATAATGCAATAAATTTATGTAATGTGCTATTTATATTTTCTTTATCACTAAATTTTTGTTCAATGTATACAAATTCTAATATTTGAGTAGGATATTTATGCCTGGTTGATGATACGATATGGATATAATAAGGACTTCTTTATGAATTATTTATTAAATGAAGATATTTTAGTTGAAAATATAGGGTATTAAGGGTATACTTGTAATGTTATAAAATAGGGTAATTGCAATAGTATACGGAATAAAGATCCTTAATTTATTTATATTTACCCTATAAAATGGAAAGTAGGAACGATACAAATATGTACAAAATAATTGAACGGGACGGTAGAGCGAAAAGTAGTGAATTTGTTACTGTCCATGGAACGATACAAACGCCGGTATTTATGAATGTAGGAACAGCGGCTGCTATTAAGGGAGCGGTATCTACAGCAGATCTTCAGGAGATAGGAACTCAGGTTGAGCTTTCCAATACCTATCATTTACATGTAAGGCCGGGGGATAAAGTCGTAAAGCAAATGGGTGGTCTCCATAAATTCATGGTATGGGATAAACCTATACTAACTGATTCCGGAGGCTTTCAGGTGTTTTCTCTTTCCGGTCTGCGAAAGATCAAGGAAGAGGGCGTTTATTTCAACTCTCACGTGGATGGACGTAAGATTTTTATGGGACCAGAGGAAAGTATGCAGATACAGTCCAACCTGGCGTCTACAATTGCAATGGCCTTTGATGAATGTCCGCCACACCCCGCAACCAGAGAATATATGCAGAATTCGGTTGATCGGACAACCCGTTGGCTGGAGCGCTGCAACAAGGAAATGGATCGGCTGAACAGTCTGGAAGATACCATTAATAAGCGACAGATGTTGTTTGGTATCAATCAGGGTGGAACTTTCGAGGACATTAGAATAGAACATGCAAAAAGGATTTCCGAGATGGATCTTGACGGATATGCACTTGGTGGCCTGGCGGTTGGAGAAAGTCACGAAGAAATGTACCGCATTATAGAAGAGACAGTTCCATATCTGCCGCTCGAAAAGCCTGTATACCTCATGGGGGTTGGTACACCTGCCAATATATTAGAGGCAGTAGACCGTGGTGTTGACTTCTTTGACTGTGTTTACCCGACACGTAATGGTAGACATGGACATGCTTATACGAATTATGGTAAAATGAACCTCGTGAATGCAAAGTATGAGTTGGATGCCAGACCAATTGAAGTAGGATGTAATTGTCCTGCTTGCAGACATTACAGTCGTGCTTATATCAGACATTTACTTAAGGCTAAGGAAATGCTTGGCATGCGATTACTGGTACTTCATAATCTTTATTTTTATAATCATATGATGGAAGAAATCAGGGAAGCAATACGCAGTAAACGCTACAAGGAATATAAGAAACAAAAACTCGAAGGATTTGTTAGGAGCGAGGATTAAAGCGAATAACACCGATTATAGAAACATATAAACCAGGAGGTATATTTTATGAGTAATTTTATATTATTAGCAGCGGCTACCGGTTCATCATCAGGAAGTTGGCTTGTCCTTGTAGGTGAGCTAGCATTTCTCGGTGTCATTATGTACTTTTTATTGATCCGTCCGCAGAAAAAACAACAAAGACAGTTAAGCACGATGTTATCGACGTTGGCAGCAGGAGACAGTGTAGTAACAGCAAGTGGTTTCTATGGTGTTGTAATTGATGTTATGGATGAAGTAGTTATTGTAGAATTTGGTAATAATAAAAATTGTAGAATTCCTATGAAGAAGAGTGCAATTGTTCAGCTTGAAAAACCGAATGCAGAAAAGAACGCTTAATTAATATATAGGTTGTGTGGCTGTTACCAAGAGGGTGACAGCCTTTTTATTACGAGAAGAATTCTGTTGTAGAATAGTACTCTTTACTTCGCATTTCCAATTTAAATGACAAACTTCTTATTATGCTTAGATATCCAAGAATAAGTGTTTAAATGGAAGCATAGTTTCAATATTATAAATCATAAGGAGAGTGAACATATGAAAACAGTTATTATATATTATACTTTCGGTGGCTCCACTAAGAAAGAGGCTGAACGTCTTGCTGTAGAGCTCAATGTTCCTTTATGTCGGGTAAAGGAAACCCGTGAGCGCAGCTTTTTGGCAGCATTTGTTCCCGGAGGTTTTTTGGCAATGCACCGTAAGCCTGTTGCCATACGACAATTGGATATTGATTTGAATGACTATGACCGAATTATCATTGGTTGTCCGGTGTGGGCTGGGTATCCGGCACCTGCCTTCAATGCCATCGTGGAAAGGTTGCCAGCAGGCAAAGAAGTTGGAATTTTTCTATGCTCA
>JAQUYQ010000130.1:5106-6782 GCA_028691795.1 Herbinix sp. | reverse complement strand
AAGATGTCATCGTAAAGCAACTTTATAATAAAAAGTTGTCTTTGGCTACAGCAGAGTCCTGTACCGGAGGATTGTTGACTGGCCGATTTGTAAATGTTCCCGGAGTTTCTGAGGTTTTGAAGGAAGGCTTCATCACCTATTCCAATGAAGCAAAAATGAAATATCTGAGCGTAAAAGCCGAAACGCTAGATACCTATGGAGCTGTCAGCGCTCAGACTGCGCAGGAGATGGTGATTGGTACCGCCAATAACACCGGTTCTAATACAGCCCTTGCAATAACCGGAATAGCCGGACCTGACGGTGGCTCCGAGGAAAAGCCTGTCGGACTGGTATATATTGCCTGTTACGTTAATGGCAAGGTCTCTGTAAAGGAGTACCGATTAAAGGGTAATCGTCAAAAAATACGTGAACTTAGCGTAATTTATGCAATGGATTTATTGCGTAAAAATATTATATGATTAACCCGACAAAAGCCAATAGAATTCGTGTATGATGAATATGACCGCATATATATCCATCTGGACTTGCCTTACCATCCAGTGATTGCCTATAAAGAAGGCAATCCCAAGTTGCACTATATTTGATAATGGAGTCTTTTTACAAAAATCCCCATCATAATTTACTATTTTTGGAACGTTTTTAATTCCATTTTTATTGCATTTTTGGTAATGCATTTGAATAATAAATAAGTTACAAAATAAGTTACAAATATAATAAATATCAGTAAAATAATGGGTTTGAGGCTGATAATATTTTTAAAATTGTTATATAATAACATAATAATGACACAGTTATATCCTATTGTGATTACAGATGATAATTCTGTAATTCATATTTTAGGAGGTAGTGTGAAAAATCAAGATTTTTCACACGGCAAATTTGTGCTGACGCCCAAATTCGCGGTGTTTCGGCAGAGTGGAGGTTATTATGGGACAATACAATAAAAAATTCTTATTGATTACTATGCTGATTAGCATCTTCCTTTTAACCGGATGCGATAAATTCAGTTTTGGCATCTTTAATGCATCGAAAGAAGAGACTAATTCTGAAGTTACGGTAGTACCGGAGGAAAATCAGAATAAGAAAGATAAAGGGAATACAACCAATAGTAAAGTTACAATTAGTCCGTCAATGGAAGCAACTGTAGAAAGTACTTTACCAACTCAAGCAGTCATTCAACCAGCTGCAAATCTAGAGCTTCCTGTTTATACCGTTAATGCAGAACAAGGAAATTTAGAACCAGTAACTGCACGTGTTGAGGAAGGAAGCGAGCTGACACCGGAACTTATTGTAAATACGGTAGTAGAAGCCTTAGCTGACCAATCCATTACAATCGGAATAGATAGTGTTACAACAGATAAGGATGCCGTTATCGTAAGCTTTAAGAAGGACGAGTCTCCAGCTTCTAATATGGGATCAGGCTATGAAGGAGCAATTATGGATGCAATTGCGCAAAGCTTAATTGATAATTTGGATGATTACAGTAAAGTTATTTTCAGGATAGAAGGAAAAGCTTATGTAAGTGGAGTTTTTGAAATGGATATTAATGATGTTTATATGCAAAAATAATGAATAGAATAATGAAAAATCATTAGGTAATTGCGATACAGCATTTTGTATTCGACAATTACCTAATATTATGTTATCTTAATAATACTGTTAAGCATTTGTATCAT
>JAQUYQ010000130.1:0-5006 GCA_028691795.1 Herbinix sp. | reverse complement strand
TCTTTTTCCTAAGATTTGTACCGCCACAAGGCGGCGGAATGGAGACAAATATGAAAGTTTATGTAGTTGGTGGCGGAGCTGCCGGAATGTTAGCAGCAATCGTTGCGGCAAAAAATGGTCATAAGGTTGTTTTGCTTGAGAAAAATGAAAAGCTGGGAAAAAAATTATTTATAACTGGAAAGGGCAGATGTAATCTTACGAATGCCTGTGACAAAGAGGAATTTTTTGAACAGGTTATGAGTAATCCAAAGTTCCTTTTTCGAGCATATCATACTTTCAGTAATTATGATGCTATGAATTTCTTTGAACAGCTTGGACTTCCCATAAAAACTGAACGTGGTAACAGAGTATTTCCGGAATCAGATAAGTCCTCCGATGTCATAGGTGTTCTCAAACGCGAATTGGAACGCCAATCTGTCACTGTCAAATATAATAGTGAAGTAAGCGAAATCTTAACAAAGGAAGGAAGCTTTTATGGCCTTCGATTAAAGAATGCGAAGGAAGATATAATAGGAGATGCAGTAATTATTGCTACGGGTGGTTTGTCCTATCCGCTGACAGGCTCTACCGGTGATGGTTTTCGTTTTGCTAAAACAATGGGCCATAACGTTACTGATTTATATCCGTCTCTTGTTCCGGTGCACATAAAAGAGCCTTTTGTGAAAGAGCTTATGGGGTTGTCTCTGAAAAATATCGAGATCATTATTACCTCCGGCGAAAAGCAAATTTATCGCGATTTTGGTGAAATGCTTTTCACGCACTTTGGTGTGAGCGGACCTGTCATACTAAGTGCAAGCAGCTATTTGATTCCCTATCTTAAGAAACAGGAGCCGTTAAAGTTAAGTATTGATTTAAAGCCGGCTTTAACACAGGAGCAATTAGATGCACGAATATTACGGGATTTTGAAGAATTTAAAAATAAACAATTTAAGAATTCGCTTGACCGACTATTGCCAAATAAATTAATTGATGTTATCATTCGACTTAGTAATATTGATTCGGAAAAGAAAGTAAATTCCATAACAAAAGAGGAACGCTCTCAACTTGTTAATCTTCTTAAGAAATTTACCCTTCAAATTACGAAATTAAGTGATTATAATCAAGCAGTAATTACAAAGGGTGGAATTAATGTTAAGGAGATTAATCCTTCTACTATGGAATCTAAGCTGGTGAATAATGTATATTATGCCGGAGAGGTTCTGGATTTGGATGCATTGACCGGAGGATACAACTTACAGATTGCCTGGTCAACTGCATATCTTGCAGGGCTTTCTGTCAAACAATAGAAAGCACGCTTCGCGAACTTTCTATTGTCATGAATAAAAAATAAGCAACTCGGAGGTAATTGCCATGAAGAATTTTAATCTTGCAATTGACGGACCGGCCGGAGCCGGTAAAAGTACCATAGCAAAAAAAATTGCAAAGCAGTTAGGTTTTATTTATGTAGATACGGGAGCAATGTACCGTGCTATGGCATTATATTTTTTAAGAAATAAGATTGAAGCTTCCCAAGTGGATCGAATTGAGGAAGCATGTAAAAACGTAAATGTTACCATTGAATATAAAGAAGGCGAACAGCTTGTGATGTTAAATGGTGAAAACGTTAACGGATTTATTCGTACGGAAGAAGTAGGTAATATGGCTAGCGCATCCTCTGTAAATAGAACAGTTCGTCTTAAGCTGGTTGAGCTACAGCAGGAGCTTGCGAAAAAAGAAAATGTTGTTATGGATGGAAGAGACATCGGAACCTATGTACTTCCCAATGCAGATTTAAAGATTTATCTGACTGCAAGTTCAAAAGAACGTGCCAGGAGAAGATGGGCAGAATTAAAGGAAAAAGGTATCGATGCAGATATAGATTCTATTGAAAAGGATATCATTGAACGGGATCATCGTGACATGACGAGAGAATTTGCTCCCTTAAAACAGGCAGAGGACGCAATTTATTTAGATACCTCTGATATGCCAATTGAAGTGGTTGTTGAAACAATAATTAATTTGATTCAAAAATAAATCTATTTTTGCAGTTACCGAATATAAATGGAAAAGGAAGTCTGATATTTATGAAGATAACGACAGCAAAGAGCGCCGGATTTTGTTTTGGAGTCCAAAGAGCAGTAGATTTAGTATATAAAGAGGTTGAAGTAGGTAATAAAGTATATACCTTCGGGCCAATTATTCATAATGAAGAGGTTGTCTCTGATTTAAATAAAAAAGGTGTTATTGTGATTGAAGTTCCGGAAGAATTAAAAGCATTACCTAAGGGAACAATAATTATACGTTCACACGGATTATCGGAAAAGCTTCAAAAACAGCTTTCTTCTTACGGACATATTGTTGTTGATGCGACCTGTCCATATGTTAAAAAAATTCATAGAGCAGTCAGAGAGAAAAGTGCAAAAGGACAACATATTATTATAATCGGAAATAGATCCCACCCTGAGGTGGAAGGAATTGTCGGATGGTGTAATACAAATTTTTCATCATCAAAATCCTCTGATTATACAGTGATCGAAAATGATTTCGAAGCGGAAGCATTTAACATTCCGAAGGAATGTAAGGTGTGTATCGTTGCACAGACGACATTTAATTACAAGAAATTTCAAGATTTAGTTGAAATTATATTAAAAAAGGGTTATGATATATTTGTTTTAAATACGATTTGTAATGCCACGCAGGAGCGGCAGACCGAAGCCTATCAACTTGCACGCGGGTCCGATGCAATGATAGTAATAGGTGGAAAACATAGCTCAAATACTAGAAAGCTATATGAAATTTGTAAAAATGAATGTGAAAATACTTACTATATACAGAAACTTGATGACCTGGATTTAAGTTTGCTTAAATCTTATCGAAACGTAGGTATTACAGCAGGGGCATCGACCCCAAACAATATTATCAAGGAGGTTCATACCGTTATGTCAGAAAAGAGTTTTGAACAATTATTGGAAGAAGAGAAAGTAGTGAAAATAAACAACGGTGATGTTGTAGAAGGAATTGTCTTGGGTGTCAAAGAAGATGAAATCATCTTAAATATAGGCTACAAGTCGGAAGGTATCATTACAAGAAGCGAATATACCAATACACCCAACCTTGATTTAAGAACTGCAGTTAATGTAGGCGATGCAATGCAGGCAAAGATTCTTAAAGTAAACGATGGTGAAGGACAAGTTGCTTTAACTTACAAGAGACTTGCTGCTGAAAAAGGTAACAAGAAACTCGAAGAAGCATTTGAAAACCATGAAGTTCTTACTGCTAAGGTTGCTGCTGTATTAAATGGCGGTTTAAGTGTAGTTATTGACGAAGCAAGAGTATTTATTCCTGCAAGCCTTATTTCCGATAGCTATGAGAAAGATCTTGCAAAATATGCAGGAGAAACAATTGAATTCGTTATTACTGAATTCAATCCGAAGAAGAGAAGAATCATCGGTGATCGTAAGCAATTAATCGTAGCTAAGAAAGAAACTTTAAAGAAAGATTTGTTTGAAAAAATTGAAGTTGGCATGACGATTGAAGGTACTGTTAAGAATATTACTGATTTTGGTGCATTTATTGATCTGGGCGGAGCAGACGGACTTCTTCACATTTCTGAGATGTCTTGGGGCAGAGTTGAGAATCCTAAGAAAGTATTTAAGGTTGGTGAGACTGTGAAAGCTTTCGTTAAGGATATTCAGGGCGAGAAAATTGCACTTAGCTTAAAATTTGAAGGTGCTAATCCATGGATTAATGCTGAAACAAAATTTGCTGTTGGCAATGTAGTATCCGGTACTGTTGCACGTATGACAGACTTTGGTGCATTTGTTGAATTAGAGCCAGGTATTGATGCACTTCTTCATGTATCTCAGATTTCCAAAGAACATGTTGAAAAACCATCCGATGCTTTAAAAATTGGACAGGAAGTTTCAGCTAAAGTTGTTGAATTCAATAGAGAAGATAAGAAAATCAGCTTAAGTATTAAGGCTCTTGAAGCTCCTGAAAAGGATGCAGAAGCTGAAGCAATAGACGCTGATGTTACTGCTGAGTAACAAAACTTCATGCAGTTTCAACCATCATAACTGATGAAAAAACTGAGACAAGAAGTTAAGTAGTTTCCCGCGGATGCGCACAATTTAATAAAGTATTATCCTACTATAGCAGGATGAAAAACGGCGCGACTATGAACTTCGTTCATAGTAATAATAAACATATGATAAAGGAGAAATGATTTGCTCGGCACTTATGAAGCTTTTAAACAATCCATTTATGATATGACTAAAATTGATTTAAATTCTTATAAAGAACGACAAATGAAACGACGCATTGAAGCTTTGATTACTAAGCATAACATTAATTCGTATCTTGATTATGTTAATAAACTTAAAACGGATAAGTCAGCATATGATGAGTTTATTAATTATATTACGATTAATGTATCAGAATTCTTTCGAAATCCTGAGCAATGGGCTCTGTTAGAAAAGGAAGTAATTCCATACTTGATGGATCGTTTTAGTAAGGATTTAAAAATTTGGAGTGCTGCTTGTTCTACCGGTGATGAACCATATTCCTTGGTTATGCTTCTTTCCAAGTTTGTTCCATTAAACAAAATTAAGATTATCGCAACGGATATTGACAAACAGGTTATGGATAAAGCGAAAGCAGGCTTTTATAATGAAAAAAGCTTAAAAGGTTTACCCGACGACTTTTTGAAAAAATATTTTGCAAAGATTAATGATAAGACATATCAAATATCTGATTCGGTAAAATCCTGTGTAGAGTTTAAACAGCATGATTTATTAAAAGATACTTATCCTACAAATTGTGATTTGATTGTATGTCGTAATGTATTGATTTATTTTACGGATGAGGCTAAAAATAAAATTTACTCGGACTTTAATAAAGCACTGAAAAAAGACGCTCTTTTATTTGTTGGAAGTACAGAACAAATTATTCAGGCGCAACAGATTGGCTTTAGTAATTTCAAATCATTTTTCTATAAAAAAGCATAAAAATGATGTATGAAACCTCAG
>JAQUYQ010000129.1 GCA_028691795.1 Herbinix sp. | reverse complement strand
TTAGATTTCCACATCTTATTAGATCTTCTATGAGAATGACTCACAGCGATTCCAAAGTGAGCACCTTTATCACATATTGAACATTTAGCCATCGAAAGCACCTCCTTAGGTATAATATAGACCCAAATGGCCCTACAAACACCATTTATTCTATCAGAATATGAATTATATTGCAAGCAAAATTTTGTCTTATTCGTTTTTATTATCCATGTTCTTTCAATTTGCGTCTGACTCTATTATTCAGTAAAGGTAGTTTCTGTCTGGCTATGAATTACTTCTTCTACTTTTTCATCCATTTCTTCTTTTACTTCTTCTTTTTTCTTCGAATTTTTTGTAAATTTGTTAATCAAATCAGGAACCATATCAAGAATCTTCGTCACGCTATCTTGATCCTTAATATTAACTAGCTTAGATGAGCCATTCTGGATTACCAGAACCGAGCTGGGAGATATTTTACCTCCCATACCTCCACCGGCATTATTTTTATGTTCACCCGTAAAAGCTCCTGCACCTACGCCAAAGCTAACTTCTACTAACGGTAATATCATGGTTCCATCATCAAATTTAACTGCATCACCAACTACGGTTTTCGTAGTTAAAAAACTGTCCATTCCTTTAAATAACGATTCTACTGTCGAATTAAAATTATTATCTGCCATTTATAACGCCTCCTTTAATAAAATAAAGTTCCTCTTTAATTCCTTGAATCTTTTATCTATTATAAGCTTAATTACTATGATAAGTAGCGTAACTAATCTTATTCTTCCCCTTGCATCATGCTTTCCCTCAAAACGACTATTGATAAAATCAGGGGTAATACGAACCTTATCCCCATAGAGACTGTAAATAATTCCAAAAGCTCCCAGAACCTGACCTGTGGAACAGGGATCTCCGGTTCCAAATATAATTTGAGATTTTAATTTACCAGGAAGAATATGCTTCAATAACTTTTTCAAACTGGAAAAGATGATACGAAAACCTTCCCGATTCATTTCATTATGGATGAAATCTAATATCAGTTCGCTTTTTTCTTTCAATTTTGTAATTTTATCAAATAAATTCAATCGTTTTGCATTCAAGTCTTTGATCATGTGTATGAATCTATTCTTAAAGTTTTTTAATTTTGCCAAGAGCCTGCTGATAGAAAATTTCTTTTTCTTGTTAGCACTCTCTTCCTCCAAAAGATCATTCGTGGGCTTGTCTACATTTTCTTCCTTAATCGAATTATATAAATTTTGATTGATATTGTTTGGATGATTTCCAAACAACTTTGGTAATTCGGTTTCATTATTTATTATTTCCACATTACTGTCTTTTATGTTAATCGAAGTTGTTCTGACCTTTTTGTTTACTGCCGCTACTGGTTTTTTCTTCTTTTGTTTGTGTTTTTTATACTTTTTTACAGATTTCTTTTTCTTCGGCCGCAAGCTGTCATAAATAGGAAAGCCGAAAACTCGAAGCTTTAGTTGAAATTTCTCATCGAAATAAGTAAAACGTATAAAAAGAACATGTAACAGCCAGCTTATCCTTCCTTCTGCTCGTATCGTTTCTCCATGTTCAGCAATAATGCGATACCGAATCGGGACAAACATTAACGTAAGAAAAACAGATAATAATATACCAAGAAGTATTAATAAAATTGTACCTATTATTTTTAATAGAAATAGGATTATATAAAGCATTCTTTCACATCAACCGCCTGTCATAATAATTTACCGTTTTAAAAATCTACTCAAACCTGGTTTATCGAACGCTTTCTTATATTTCACTTCTTATGTAAAATAAGCCCTAACATCGAATTCACCTGTTATTTGATAAACTTCCATCAACATATCTTGAACCAGTTTCAGTGCTTCTTGTTTTCCCTGGGCAAGTCCTACAATTTGAACGTCCGTATTCAGATAATGGGGAAACAGTAACTGATTTGCCTCCATAATATCAAATAAATTGCTTTGATTTGAGGCAAAAGCTATGCAATATACTCCAAAGGTTGCTTCGCGATAATTGATGGAAGCAACCACTTTGTCCCTTTTCTTTTTCATTTTATCGCCGACATAAAGGCGTGATGACCATAAAATCATAAGAAAACCTAACCTTTTTTGTATTTGAATTGCTTCCTTAAATATAAGTATACCACATATTACCATCAATAATACAATCCTAATCGGACATTATCGTTTTAATTATTTCTACACAGGCTGCTTTTTCATAAGAATCAGTGCAACGTTCAAACGAATAAAGGATGTAATCCATTACTTCTTTATGGTTTTTAAAAAATACAGGCATTTTATTAATGGAATTTGCTATTACTGCACGGCTCATGATTTTATCCTGACCAGCAAATAGTTTAGTAAACTCATCTTCCAGCTTTATTGTCACTTCTTCAATACGAACTTCGTCTACAATACCCTTGTCCTCTTCCTTTTCCAAATCAATAAAAATGCTATTAGAAAGAAGCTTTTGCGAACATTGCAGTACCTCAAAAAGAGGTTCCAGCATCAGGCTTTGAATTAAGTTATGATAGTTCTTATTAACTTCGAAAAGTGCATCCTCCAGTTCGGTAAGCTCATAGGATAATTCTTCCTGAACTCCTTCCACATCCTTAAACTGTTCCATTAAATTCATCGTAAGCTCTGATTTCTCATTTTCAAGAAATAGCTCATTCATATTAATCAGAATGGTCTGGGCTGCTTTCTTTGCCTCTAACATGTCTGTATCAACCATATTGGCATAGGGAGCGCAAAGTAGGAGCGCATAAACTTCATTAACGATCTCCTGAAGGCCAAAATATACGGTGCTCTCTGTTTCAAGCATTAATGTTGCCGCCTGCAGAGTAACAACCGCTCTTTCATAATCTTCTTTTGTGATTCCTTTATAATCAATTCCGGATAATTTTTCTTTCATCTCCCTCAGCCTGGGATATTCAGAATCCATACCATCCTGGTGATAGAGCATTGCTGATGTTCTTAGCATGTACAGATAGGTATCCAAGGAGGACTGGTCCGCACCAAGATAGGCGCGTATACTTTCTTTTAATAGTTCAAAGTATTTCTGTTTTGTGATACGGATCGGCAATTGTCCAATGATTTCTTTTATCTTTTCATTAATTATGAAATTGTCCTCCGTATCAAAAATGTAGCGTAGTATTTCCTTCGTAAACTCCACTGCATCAACAGAATCTAAGTTCTTATGAAAACGGTATTCCAACCGATTCAATATATATTCATAGATTTGGAATACGTCTGTATAAGCAGTTAGTATATCCATTCTTCTGCTGATACCTTTACGCATCTCATCTATGGACTGAACAACCTTCTCCCGCTCAAATCCGCTTTGCGACTGTAAAATGTTTTCCCTAATAATATGATTTAGCTTAAAAATCGTATCCTTTGCATCTCTATCCCAAAGATTCTCTTCATCACAATATGATTCATAAAAAGCATAATAATGCAAAGCCAAACGTACCCAGGCATAAGTATCATAATGATCTGCCAAATGGTTAAACAGCTGCGGTATATTTTCATCCAAAAGCGTTCCCCTGCGGATATCAATACTGATGTTCCTAACTTTTTTATTCATAATAGAATCGTACCTTTCCCATATGTTTCTCAAGCATCCATTCACTATCCTGCTATTTTATCCTATTATATCAGCATTAATCAGAAATAACCAGTTTTTTGGTATAAAAATAGGTCGAAAGACACTTCGCACAGTTTTTGTTTCTGAATCGTACAAAAATGTTCGCTTCTGAAACACAAAATATACAAAGTGTCTTTCAAACAGTACATTATGGGGGGCCAATTTTAATTCTGCAACAGCCCCAGTCGTTATTCTAAAATTTAATTCAATTGTTATGATTTATGAACATGTTCATGGGTAAATAAATGCTCCATGCAATATTCATAATTACCATCACATTTTGAACAGAAACGAAATTCCAGTTGGTCGTCGTCTAATTCTGTCCTGCCACACACCGCACATTTATGTTTGGTAATTACATTCTTTCCTTGGAATTGCGTTACATGTCCATGATTTTTTCCTTCATTCATCTGTCTGCGGTAATTTGCTTTTCTCTTATATTCACCAGGTGAGATTCTTTGGTAGTTCCTAGTTGCAAAAAAGAAAATCAGGAAATTCGCCAGGGAAACCAACAGCGGAATAATCAATATAAAGGAGCCATAAATAATATACTGGTAAATCTGAAAAAGATATAATGCTGCCTGAAACCATGCAAGATATTTTGCTTTAATCGGAATTAGGAAATACATCATAAACTGAGTGTTCGGATACACTGCAGCAAAGGCAAAAAACATCGTTCCGCAGATAAATGACAGGGAAGGAGAAACACTATATCCTGTTACTAAGTATGTTAAAAAGGAGGATAATAAATTAAATATTATTCCGGAGAAAAAATATAAGTTGAAACGGAAAGCCCCCCATGTTCGTTCCAGTGCATTGCCAATCATATAATAAAAATAAATAGAGATTGCCGTCCATATAATTCCATTCAATGAGTTGATTGGAATTATCCACGTGATTAATCGCCAGATCTGTCCTGTTTTAATCATTAGAAAATCAAGATTAAAGAAACTTCCCAGATTATAGTATGGGGCCGCCCCTAATAGTAATCCCAGCAGGTAAAGACCTACAATATATTTCATTAAATTCTGGATTGCGTATCTTCCAAAACGCCGTTCAAGTTTATATAAAAATTTCATAATTTACACCTACACCTTTCAAAGCTCAAAAAAACTTTTTCTTTTGGAATAACAATACGATGATTACAGTAATCGCTAATGCAGCTAGTACAACAAAATAGAATCCAAGCGGATTGTCCTTACCGGGGATATTACTGAAGTTCATTCCATAGAAACTGGCTATCATCGTCGGTATAGACAGTACTATCGTAATAGCAGCCAATAACTTCATGACAAGGTTTTGATTATTGGAAATAATCGATGCAAAGGCATCCATCGTTCCACTCAAGATACCACTGTAAATGTTGGCCATTTCGATCGCCTGCTTGTTTTCAATAATCAAATCCTCCAGAAGATCTTCATCTTCCGGATAATGCTTAATTGTTTCCAACTTTAACATTTTCTCAAATACCACTTCATTTGATCGTAAGGAAGTGGTAAAGTAAACCAGACTTTTTTCCAGCTCTAATAATTCAATAAGTTCGCTATTTTGAGTAGATATATGAAGCTTTCGTTCAATTTCTTCACTCTTACGGTCAATGGTCCTAAGATTTTGAAGAAATGTTGATGCATTGCGATAAAGAATCTGTAGAATAAAACGTGTCTTTTTAAATGTATAGAAATCTCTTACTCTACCATCAGAAAAGCACTTCAATACGGAAGACTCCTCCAAACAGACTGTAATAAGATAATCCTGCGCCACAATAATACCCAAGGGTATTGTTACATACCGATCTTTATTATTTCTCTTTTCTAAAGATGGAACGTCTACTAAAATCAGAGTATAGTTATCCTCCACTTCAATTCTAGCCCGCTCTTCTTCATCCAAAGGAGCCCTGAGATGATCTACCTCTATCCCCGTTGCTTCAGCGATCTCCATTAATTCTGTTGCAGAGGGATCGGTCATAGCAACCCAGCACCCCTCTTTGATCTCAGTTAATCTTTGTAATGATCCTTCTGCTGTTTTAAAAATATCGATCATATTACTCCCTTCTACTGCAGTATTGGCAGTAGGAAGTAAAATATGCGTATCGGCCTAAGGGTGGAAATCCCTCCGGTTCTCGGATTCATATTACAACCTGCTGCTCATAGCAGTCCCTATTTTGTTGTTTTTGATATTCCGTTCATGACTACTACCGGGCCCGGCTTCCATCCTTACCACATCCTTTTTCCATTTATTTATCGTTGCTACTGCTTCAAACTCTCATAAAGTGAAATTTAATACCATATCATTAGACTATATTCTTGTCGGTTACTAAATATCGTATTCGTATGACAGCCAATGAAGCTTAACATATTATCAAACAATTCAAACATATTATATGTTTTTCTAATATCTTTGTCAAACAAAAACAAAAATTGATACATCGATACATCAAAAGTTATAAAAACGAGTTGTCGTAATATAATACAAAATAAGCTGCCACAGGTCAGATCGGCAATTCCTTTCAAGGATTATTCCCCAAAACGACACCCAACTAACTATGACAGCTTATTTTTTTGCAAGATTACATTTTTACTGCATAATTTCCTGTCCATTTTCTTCTACTTTTGGAATTTGCAGAGTTGTTCCCGGCACAAGAAAAATCTTCGATAAATCAGTAAATTCCAACAAATCAGCAAGATTAATCCGGTTCCTCTCCAATACACTTCCTAAAGTATCTCCTTCCTCGATCATGTAGGGCGATGAATGTTGAAAATTATTGCTAGGTACACTAACCGGAATACATAGTACTTCACCTTCCATCAAGCGATATACATTTACCATCGGATTTGCTGCCATAATGGCATCCAAATCTACATTGAAATGTCTGCTGATGCTATAAAGAGTATCCCCTTTCCTGATTACATAATTAATACAGTACATTGTTGTACTCCTTTCAATCATTAAAATAATGCGCATACTTACCTATATAATATATTCATTTTATTTGGAATAGTTCAGTACGAACGGCATTTATATCTCTTTATTATTAACGTAAATTTCAATCCAGCTCGTAGAAATTATGCTTGAGTTTCCGTAAACTGTAACTGAAAGATAAATAAATTCCACCAAAGTGCCAATCTGCCGTTTTTTGAATTGTATAAGAGTGGCAGTACATGGATTAGAGGCACTTTAATAAGCCCCGCCTGAAACCGGACTTTGGGAGAAATATTTTTTTATCTATCTAAGCGATTAGCT
>JAQUYQ010000128.1 GCA_028691795.1 Herbinix sp. | reverse complement strand
AATGCTATATTGAAAACAGATAGGAAAACCTTTTCCAAGGAGAAATTAGTATGGCAGTAACTATTGCAGATATAGCAAGAGAAGCTGGTGTTTCAATAGCTACGGTTTCTAGAGTAATTAATAATACAAAACCAGTTAGTAGTGATTTAAAAAATAGGGTTTTTGATATTATTGAAAAAAACAACTTTAAGCCTAACGAATTGGCACGAGGCTTAATAACAAAAAAGACTAATATAATAGGCGTAATCGTACCAGATATTTCAAATTCAGTATTTGGTGCACTGATTAAAGGAATTAACATTGTATGCTCTAAAAAAGGATATACACTAATGGTAACAGAGTCTGGGGGAGATATTAACAATGAGATTAAGTTGTTGGATGTTTTAGCAGATAAAAAAATAGATGGAATACTATTTGCAGGAATTAATGTAAACCATAAATTAATCACAGAAATGCAAACCAAAGACTATCCAGTTATACTTGTAACGCAGGAAGCATCTGATGGCGAAGGCATAATGGATACAGTGGTTCATGATAATATTAAAGCAGTATATGACGCAACAAAGTTTCTTATAGATAATGGACATAAGAGAATAGCATATATTGGGGGACCTAAAATTGACTACTCATCAGGCAAGAAAAGATTAAAGGGTTATAAATTGGCTTTGGAAGATGCAAAAATTAAGCTTATTGATTCTCTTATAGAACAAGGTGAATTTTCGTTTCAAGCCGGATATTTAGGTATGAAGAAAATGTATGAGGAGAATAGTGTCTTGCCAACAGCAGTAGTAACTGGCAGTGATATTATTGCAATGGGTGTTATACAGTTCTTAACAGGGGCAGGAGTTAATGTCCCGGATGATATATCGGTTATAGGATTTGACGATCTTGAGTTTTCCACATATTTTAAACCGGAACTATCAACTGTGAGAATATCGTATTTTGATGAAGGCGCAATTGCAGCAAATGAACTGATTAAAATAATAGATGGAGAAAATATTACACCACAAACACATTATGTTCCTCATAAGATAATTAGAAGAAGTACAATTAAGAATATAAACTAGAGCTGCAATTTAATAAGCAGCTCATATTTAAACCATAGCAGGAAAACCATTTCCTAAATAATGATTGTGTATAATGTATAAAATAGATGTAAATAATAATGATGATGTAGCATATTGCAGATAAAACCAAGTAATTATGCGAAAAATACAAACGAGTAAAATATTAACAGGAAAACCTTTTACTTAAAATTTATCCCTTAGGGTAAATAATAAAATAATAAAAATTATTAGTTGAGGAGGAAATGAAATGAAGGAAAACTTAAAACGTGTATTAGGGCTTGGATTAACATTAATTATGGTGTTATCTTTAGCCGCCTGTGGTGGGAAAGCACAGACTGAGAATGTGGGAAACACTACAGAAGGAACAACAACTGAGGATTCAGGAAAAGAAGGAACAGTAACTGAATCAGCAGAACCAACAGAGAAGATTACAATTAATTTCTCATTTGACCAAGGTGTTGGTGAACCAACTCAGGAAATTGTAGACCAGTTTAATGCATCGCAGGATAAGATTGAGGTAAAAACAGTTTTACTTCCGCAGGATGCAAATGTTGTACATGATGATTTTGTTAATAAACTTGCAACAGGCGATACAAGTATTGATATCATGGGTCTCGATGTTGTTTATATCGCTGAATTTGCATCAGCTGGTTGGCTAGCTGATTTAGGACAATATTTTGACAATACGGTAACAGATACAATGATAAAAGGTACAGTAGATGCTGCTACATATGACGGAAAATTAGTTGCAATGCCATGGTTTACAAATTCGTCTGTCTTATTCTATAGAAAAGATGTTTTAGAAAAGCTTGGTGCTGAGGTTCCGACAACTTATGATGGCTGGATGAAATTAGCTGATAATGCAGTGGGAATTAATGGTATAGAATATGGTGCAGATTTTCAGGCATCACAATCAGAAGCTTTGGTATGTAACTGGGTTGAGTATGTATGGAACCATGGTGGTGATATTTTTGATTCCAATGGTAAACCGGTAATAAATTCAACACAAAATGTTGCAGCTACTACCACTATGAAGAAATTAGTAGATGAATATGCACCAGAAGGTGTTACAACCTATGCAGAAACTGAAAGTGAGCAGGTATTTAAAGAAGGTAAATGTCTATTTATCCGTGACTGGTCAGGATTTTGGTCAAGTGGACAGGGAGAAGACTCCAAGGTTACCGGTATGATCGGAGCAACAACATTACCGATTGGCGAAGGCGGAACAGAACCTCATTCATGTCTGGGAGGATTGGATTTAGTTGTTAATACGAACATTAGTGATACACAAAAAGAAGCAGCTGCTGAATTCATTCGCTATATGGTAAGTGCTGAAACACAGAAGAATATGACATTAATTTCTTCTCAGCCGCCGGTTGTTAAAGATGTTTACAAAGATGCTGAAATCTTAGAAAAAATCCCATTTTATGCAGATTTTTATAGTGTTATTGAAGGTGGTAAATCAAGACCTCAGTCTCCAAAATATGCCAAAGTGTCTGATGCAATCCAGAGACATATTCATCAAGCATTAACAGGAGAAGTTGAAATCCAGAAGGCATTAGATGATTTACAGGCAGAAGTTGAGGAATTTAGCAAATAATGCGAATATTATTAATATCGGGCAGTGATTATTCACTGTCCGATATTAAAATAAAAGGAGGCAATCATGAGGAAAAACATCAAAAAGCATAATTTTATGTCCTCGACGGAAGCAAGAGATGCATGGTTGATGATGGCTCCGGCACTTATAGTTCTTTTGGTAATTGCTGTATATCCTATAATAAGAACATTTTGGCTTAGTATGCATGAAATGATGCTTACTGACCCAAGCAGCGGATATCCATATATAGGTTTTAAAAATTATTTTAATATTCTTAAAGATAAAAAAGCAATTGAAGCTATATTATTCACATTAAAATTTACTGCTACCACAGTTTCATTTGAATTAATAATCGGTTATGCAGCTGCACTTATCATGAATAAGGCATTTAGAGGTAAGGGCTTAGTAAGGGCCGCAATACTAATTCCGTGGGCTATTCCGACATCAGTATCGGCATTAATGTGGAAATTTATTTATAATGATCAATATGGTTTATTTAATGATGTTTTATACCGTTTAGGAGTTATTCATAGTTATAAAGCCTGGCTCAGTACTTCGGGCGGTTCATTTATGGCTCTGGTTATCACAGATGTATGGAAAACAGCACCATATATGGCACTTTTGATACTTGCGGGTCTTCAGATGATTTCGGAGGATTTATATGAAGCAGCAAAAATTGATGGAGCAGGTGTAATTAAGAGATTTATCTATATTACACTTCCTATTGCTAAAAATACGGTTATCGTTGCGTTATTGTTCAGAACTCTTGATGCATTCAGAGTATTTGATTTAATTTCTGTTATGACAGGTGGAGCGAATAGGACAGAGAGTATCGCAGTGTATTCCTATAAAAACCTTATGAAATTTTTGGATTTTGGATATGGTTCTGCTTTGGCAGTTTTAATATTTATTGTAGTATTTATCATAAGTTTAATCTATATGCGCTTTTTAGGAAATAAACTTACAGATATGGAGGGTTAGAAATGAGTAAAAATAAGAAAAATGATATACCAAAGATTATAATATTTTACGCTTTCGTAAGTCTCTTCGTAGGTATTATTGTACTTCCGTTTTTCTGGCAGTTTATGACTTCTATAAAACCGTTATCAGAGATTGCAGCCATGCCTGCAAAGTGGATTCCAAGTTATGTACAAGTACAGTTTTATATAAACGTTTTTACAAAACATCCTTTTCATAGATACTTACTCAACAGTTTTATTGTTGCTGTTACGACTACTTTATTAAGCATACTAATTGGAGCGTCAGCAGCATATGCACTTGCCAGGCTACGATTTAAGGGGAAGAAGTTTATGCTTATGGCAATTTTAAGCATATCAATGTTTCCTACAATTGCCACTCTGTCGCCAATATATCTTCTGCTTAAACAATTGCACTTAATTAATAAATATGCAGGTTTAATAATACCATATATTACATTTGCACTGCCTCTTGCCATATGGCTTTTAACAAATTTCTTCAGCCAGTTGCCAAAAGGATTTGAAGAAGCGGCTGAAATTGATGGCTGTTCAAGATTGGGAATATTTTTCAGGATCATGCTTCCGTTAATAAAACCTGCTATATTTTCTGTCGCATTAATCGTATTTATAAATGCTTGGAATGAATATATCTATGCACTTACATTTATGACGAATGATCTTATGAGAACGGTTCCTGTAGGTATTGCATTATTCCCTAGTAATTATGAACTTCCATGGGGAGATATGGCTGCAGGTTCCATTGTGGTTACAGTTCCGCTTATCATAATGGTTTTGATATTCCAGAAGAAGATTATTGCCGGCCTGACAACTGGTGGAATTAAAGAATAGAGAGGACAATATAATATGAAATACTTAAAGTTTGGTAAAAATCTTGAAATGTCACAGATAATCGCGGGTATGATGAGAACAAAAGATGCGGCAATGGAAGGAGATGCGTTACTTAATTTTGTTGAAAAATGCGTCGATCTCGGAATTGATTCTTTTGATCACGCACCGGTATATGGTGGTTATATATGTGAAAAACTTTTTGGAGATGCTGTTCTAAGAAAAAAACCGGAATTACGTAATAAAATGAAACTGGTTACAAAAACTGGTATTGTGCTTCCTGGAGTAGAAGATAATAGCAGGATTTATTATAAATCGACAAAAGAAGAAATTATTAAGGAAATGGACAAATCCCTTGTTAATCTGGGAACAGATTATGTAGATCTTTTACTTATACATAGACCAGATATGCTTGGAAACCCAGAAGAAACAGCGAATGCTCTTGAAGCACTTGTGAAAGCAGGAAAGGTACTAGCTGTCGGAGTATCAAACCATATGCCTTCACAGATGGCGGCACTTCAGAGCTTTCTTGATATTCCGCTGGTAACAAATCAGATGGAACTTTCGGTGATGGCAACATATAATTTTGAAAATGGTGTTGTTGATGATGCATATATAAGAAGAATTCCATTGATGGCTTGGTCGCCTTTAGGGGGAGGCAGCATTTTTGAGAATACGGATGAGAAGGCTGTACGAATAAGAAAAGAAGTTGATAAAATTGCCGAAGTTCATTGTACAACAGCGGATGTAATTATGTATGCATGGTTGTTTAGACATCCAGTGAGAATTGCTGTAGTTACAGGTACAATGAATATTGACAGGATTCGAACTGCTGTAAAAGCACTGGATATCATTTTATCTTATGATGAGTGGTATACAATACTTGCAGCATCAAGAGGATATGATGTACCGTAGGAGGAATTAAGATGATTAGATATGGAATCATTGGTTCAGGCTGGCGGTCTGAATTCTATATAAGAATTGCAAAACTTGTTCCGGAACGATTTAATGTAACTGCTGTATTAATCAGAGATAAGGAAAAAGGAATAATTTTTGAAAGACAATTTGGAATAAAAGTTGTAAATACATTGGATGAGCTTATTGAAGCTGATATGGACTTTGTAGTTTTAAGTATAAAGAGGGGCATCACCTCTGATTATCTACTCAAATTGTTTGAGCGTAAAATACCTGTACTTTGCGAAACTCCACCGGGAGAAACATTAGAAGCTTTAGCGGGTCTTTGGGAACAGTATATAAAATTTCAACCTAAGATTCAGATTGCTGAGCAGTATTTCCTGCAGCCATTATATGCTTCATGGCTTAAAGTAATTGAAGACGGCAGATTGGGACAAGTGCAAAATGTAAATATTTCATCATTACATAAGATCCAGTAATACCGGAAGAAACGCAATCTCCTGAGGTTCCGAAAGACGACAGTATTGTTGACCAAGGTGCCATAACTGATTTAATTACCGAAAAATCTATAAAGAGTGTGCTTGGAAATCTTGAAACCGATCTTACAGCTCAGAATATTTCATTTCAGTTTATTGCATTGCTTGATCTGAAAAAAGTCGATTCAACCATTATTCAAAGCACTCTGGAAGGTTACGGAAAAACGATTACTGTTCAAAATGTTGACGCTTATATAGTGACCAAAGAAGATATCAAGAAAATCACTGATATTTTTGCAGTGAATCAAACCGTTGTTTTACCCAATTATGTAATGGATAATAGCGAAAAGAGTGATTCAGCAACGGGTATTTTAGCAATTATAAGGTAAAGACAAGGATGGACAGAAGCATATCGCATTAATTTGCGGTATGCTTTTTTATTTTCTTTATTTTACGAATGTTTCTGTGATATACTAATGTTTGTAAATTTTTATTTTTACACTTTGGAGGCTCCTATGAAAATTTTAATTTTTGATGGAAACAGCATTTTGAACAGAGCCTTTTATGGGGTGCGAAATTTGTCTTCCGCAGATGGATTTCCGACAAATGCAATTTATGGATTTGTAAATATATTGCTGAAAGCGCTGGATGACGAAAAACCGGAATATTGTGTTGTGACATTCGATTTGAAGGGACCGACTTTTCGGCATGCTCAATATGAAAAATATAAGGGAACCAGAAAAGGAATGCCGGATGAGCTGGCTGTGCAGCTTCCTGAACTCAAAAAAGTTTTGGATGCAATGAATATCAAAAGAATTGAGCTTGAAGGTTTTGAAGCGGATGATTTGATCGGAACAGTTGCAGCGCACGCTGAAAAAGAAAATTTTAAATCGATTGTCATAACTGGAGACAAGGACAGCCTTCAACTTATTTCAGATTTGACCGCGATCAGTCTCGTGAAAACGGCAATGGGAAGAACATCGACTATTCTTTATGACAAAG
>JAQUYQ010000127.1 GCA_028691795.1 Herbinix sp. | reverse complement strand
GCAATAAAAGAGCAGGAAGAAAAATAATAAGTGCAATTGTTTTTTTTGTTGCATTAGCTGCATTGATTCAATTAATTACGAACGCAGATACTACTTTGAAAATTCAAGATTATTACCTTAACTCCTTTAAAAACAAAAACGGAGGAGGCATAATTGGCGGTATCTTTGTTATGATTTTCTGCAAATTATTTGATAAGGTTGCTACTGGTATCATTCTGATTGCGATTATGTTAATTACAATTATTATAATAACCGGAAAAGCAATCCTTACATATTTGGCATATAAAGGTAAAATTTCTTTCAAAGAAAGAATGGAATACCAACGGCTTCGTAAGGAAGAAAAGGATGAGATAGCTGCTGAGTTAAAGAATTCCGAGGAAGGCAGAAGACCACCTAAAACTTTTATTATAGATAAAACAACACCTACTACTTTAAAAGAAACACAAAATGTGAAGTCTGAGAGTAAGGATACTGAGAATATTTCGAAAGATAAAAAGTTAAAAAAAGAAAAGACTTCCAATGAAGAGGAACTACCAATTCTTAATTTCCACCATCTTTTTGAAGAGGAATATTTAGGTGAAGAACATAAGGGAGTAGTGCCAACCTATGAGGAGGAACTTCGTTTAAAATTCGGAAACACTGGTATAGAACTTGATGAGAAGCCAGCTGATATAGAAGTTAAGTTATATGAAACAGAAAAAAAGACCTATGATACTGATGTAGTCCAAAATGAAACGCAGATAGTACATAAGGAAGAAAGTACGCATGGTCACGAAAATAAAACTGCGAAAAGCCAGCAAAAAAGCCAGGATAATGCGTCTACAGATGTAGACCAATTAGATATTTCGCAAGTCCCACAGAAAAAAGAATATATCTTCCCTCCATTTCATCTTCTGACAGCACCCAAACCGAAGACGAATAAGGGGGGATCACCGGAAAAGGAATTAAAAGAAACGGCGATGAAACTTCAGAGTACCTTAGATAGCTTTGGAGTTCATGTAACGATAACCAATGTTAGTGTTGGTCCTGCAGTAACAAGATATGAGCTTCAACCGGAGCAGGGTGTTAAAGTAAGCAGAATTACAAGTCTGGCAGATGATATTAAGCTTAATCTGGCTGCAGCTGATGTCCGAATAGAAGCTCCAATACCAGGGAAAGCAGCCGTTGGTATCGAAGTCCCTAATAAAGAGAATTCCATGGTAACCTTTCGTGAAATGATTGAAAGCAAGGAGTTTTCTGAGCACGCATCAAATTTAGCTTTTGCTGTAGGTAAGGATATCGGTGGACAAACTATTATAACGGATATTGCAAAGATGCCTCATTTACTAATTGCAGGCGCTACAGGATCGGGTAAATCTGTATGTATTAATACATTAATTATGAGCATATTATATAAATCCAAGCCTTCTGATGTCCGTTTGATTATGGTCGATCCCAAGGTGGTAGAACTTAATGTATATAATGGTATACCGCATCTGCTTATTCCGGTTGTTACTGACCCCAAAAAGGCTTCTGCCGCACTGAATTGGGCTGTCATGGAGATGACGGAACGTTATAAGAAATTTGCTGATGTCGGCGCCAGAGATTTGAAGGGTTATAATGAGAAGGTTGCTGAAGTGGAACATTTAAATGATGATAACTTTCAGAAACTTCCGCAAATCATTATTATTATTGACGAGTTAGCAGACCTGATGATGGTAGCACCGGGAGAAGTAGAAGATGCCATCTGTCGTTTGGCACAGTTAGCAAGAGCATGCGGTATCCATTTAATTATCGCAACCCAGAGACCGTCAGTTAATGTAATAACAGGCCTTATTAAGGCAAATATTCCATCCAGAATAGCCTTTGCAGTATCCTCTGCGATTGATTCCAGGACGATTATTGATGGTTCAGGGGCTGAAAAGCTACTGGGAAAAGGTGATATGCTGTTTTTCCCTTCCGGTTATCCAAAACCGGTTCGTATTCAGGGTGCTTTTGTCAGTGATAAGGAAGTAAGCTCAGTTGTAGAATTCTTAAAGAAAAATAACAATGAAGCAATTTATAATGATGATATTCATGATAAAATCAATAATGCAAAAGCCGGTGATCTTTCCATGCAGAACAGTAATGGTGATGAAAGGGATGAATACTTTGCTGAAGCAGGAAAATTTATTATTGAAAAGGACAAGGCATCCATCGGCATGCTTCAGAGAGTATATAAGATTGGTTTTAACCGCGCGGCTAGAATTATGGATCAGTTGTCTGAAGCTGGAGTGGTAGGCCCTGAAGAAGGTACAAAACCCAGAAAGATTCTGATGTCCCCGGAGCAATTTGAACAGTATTTAGACGAGTATTAATATAAATAGTATAATAACATTGGTTTGGGTGTTTCACTCAAACCAATATTGTTAATAAGCATTCGATTAAATGGAATCAAATTAACAATGTATCATAAGAAAGATAGGTTTAAGCTATGACAGGCATATTAATAATAAACGAATTCTTACACTCTGAAAAATTTAACGAAATTCATTCCTGGCTTATGGAGGCGGCTAAAAAGTATAATATAAAGATGCTTCTTAAGACCAATGCAGAGATTTTAATAGACATATCTACAGTACCTTCTAAGGAACATAAAGAAAAAATCGCTGATTTTGTACTGTTCTGGGATAAAGATGTAAGATTAGCATACTATTTAGAACAATTGGGTTATCCTGTTTTTAATTCTTCGAAAGCAATTGAACTCTGTGATGATAAATCTTTAACCCATCTTACCTTGATGAATTGTAATGTTCCCATGCCTAGAACGATTATTGCACCCAAGACCTTTGAGAATATTGGTTATACGAATTATGATTTCCTTACGGAAGTAGCACATAGTATTGGATTTCCGTTAGTAATCAAAGAAAGCTTTGGTTCTTTTGGTCAGCAGGTATATCTAGTGAAAGATTATAATGAATTAATGGAGAAGGTCAAGCAAATTGGAACAAGACCTATATTATTCCAGCAATTTATAAAATCCAGTTTCGGCAGGGATATCCGTATTCAGGTTGTTGGTAAACAGGTGATTGCATCAATGTACCGATATTCAGAGGATGGGGATTTTCGGGCTAATTTATCCATTGGTGGAAAAATGAAAGCATTACAACCGACAAAGGAACAGTGTGAATTGGCACTAAGATGTTGCGAAAAAATTGGACTTGATTTTGCCGGAGTAGATTTATTATTTGGCAAAGAGGATAGCCCTGTTGTATGTGAAGTGAATTCGAATGCTCATTTTAAAAATATCTTTGACTGCACCGGTGTGAATGCAGCAGATGCTATCATAGAGCATATTACAGTGAAGCTGCATGCAAGATAATAATATTAATAAAAGGTTATTAGATTACAATATTAATTTTAGTGAAATGAGCCGGATTTGACAAGCTCAAGTGAATATAAGTGCATGGTTTGGGTGTCATAAATAGCATATTAAGTAAAACAATGAATATATGCCAAATAATCATTACACTATACTAAATCGACTTAGGACAACCAAATCAATATTTTACATTATGCAATGAAGCTGAAAGTGGTGTTTTATATGGAAGCATGGATTGTTTATTATAGGGATGGAGCAAAATATAATCAACAATATATTAGGTTTTATATAGAAGAAGGTAATAAACTTGGAATAAATGTTAAGCTTATTCTGGTTGAGGACCTTAATTTTGGTGTGAAAAATAATCATTGGTTTTTACATTATCAAAATAATGATATCGGATACCCAGATTTTGTGATCTGCAGGGCGATATATCCTTTATTAAGCAAACAATTCGAATTGCTGGGAATACGTGTTTTTAATAATTCTTTTGTGGCGGAAATCTGTAATGATAAAGCAAGAACTTATCAATATCTTGCAAAAACAGGCATTAAAATGGTGGATTCGAGTTTCTTTAAGAATTTGCAGGTGAGAGAAAAATTATTTCAAGCAACGAGCCCAACTATAATTAAGGCAGTTGATGGACATGGTGGAAACCAAGTATTCTCAATAGATGAAATTACGAGAAACCGTTTAAATATTCTTAAGGGGCTGGGCAACTCAGATGTTGTGATTCAACCGCTGATTGGAAACAGACACCAGGATTTAAGAGTATATGTTATCGGTAAGGAAATTATTGCAGCCGTTCTCAGAACAGCAAAGATAGGTTTTAAGTCTAACTTTTCCCTAGGGGGACAGGTAGCATTATATGAACTATCAGAGGATGAAATAAATATTGTAAATCTTATCATTAATCAGTTTGATTTTGACTTTGTAGGAATTGATTTTATTATCGGTGATGAGGGTGAATTCATTTTTAATGAAATCGAGGATGTTGTTGGGGCAAGAATGCTGTACCAATGCTCGGATATTAATATAGTTGAACGGTATTTAAGATATATCATTCATACACTTGTTAAAAATAATTAGGGTACACAAAACCCAAATTCTGTTTACCCTATGGCGCTTTAGCTAAAATAAATAGTGATATGAAAGCCTTCACTATTCTTGAAACTGGTATTATCAAAGAAATATTACTGCTTAAATTAAAGTCAATAATTCCCTTGGAGTATCAATAAGAAAATCAGCACCCTCGGAGCGTAATACTTCACGGCAACGAAATCCCCAGGTTACACCAATACATGCAATACCGGCATTTTTTGCAGTTCGGATATCCGTTTCTGAATCCCCAACTAAAACGGTTCGGTTAAGATCCGAGCCTAGTTCTTCCACAGCGGTGAAAATGCTGTCAGGAGCCGGCTTACGCTTTATGTCAGTGCTTTCACCGATTGCTACCGATATTAGATTTCCAAAATAAGTATTGGCTAAGGATTTAACAGCAGAATCAAATTTATTTGAAACAATAGCGATTTTATAATTAAATCGGTTTAGATCTAATAGAAGTTCCATAATACCATTATATGGTCTTGTTTTATTTTGCATATTGTGGTTATAATGCTCTTTGAATTCTTCCAGTATAAGAGATACCTCTTCGTCACTGCAGTGTTCGGGCACCGACAGACGTACCAGATTCCTGACACCATTTCCTACGAAGTGTTTAACATCTTCTAAGCTTCTTGTCGAATATCCCTTCCTAGTTAGGATTTCATTGAGACTATCCCGAAGATCATCAAGAGTATTTAATAGTGTTCCATCAAGGTCAAAAATCACGGTATTATATTTCATTGGTAACATCCTTTCTATATCTATATGCACAAATTCTTGCAAAACGTTTTTATTATTGGTATAAAGTATTTAATAAATCATAATAGACAGTATATACTTATCTAGTTTCATAACGCAAGTAGTTTTTTGTAGCTTTTTGTAGGTTTATATATTGAATTTTTGTTTTTTCCTTGAAATAGTAGATAATAGTCTTGTATAATAGATTTGCTAAAGCGTTAAAGAAGAAATTGACAAATAATTGGGAAGAATTAAGTTGACGAATCATTTTTAATATTATTAACTCAAGGTTAATAATACAGTCAAATATTATCGAAATTAATATGAGTGCATTTACATATGGTTTGACTTACTTTGGCTGACCGAGTGCACGTATTATTTAAGTATAAATTATAAATATCGAAAGGCAGGGTACACAAATGAAATCAGATATTCAGATTGCACAAGAGGCTAAATTAAAGCATATTAAGGAAGTAGCAGAGCAATTAAGTATTTCAGAGGACGATTTAGAGTTTTATGGTAAATATAAAGCAAAACTTTCCGATGAGTTATGGGAAAAGGTTAAGAATAATCATGATGAAAAGCTGGTTCTTGTTACTGCTATTAATCCTACACCTCCTGGAGAGGGTAAGACTACAACAACCGTAGGTCTTGGACAGGCACTTGGACAAATGAAAGTGAAATCCGTTATAGCCCTTCGTGAGCCTTCTCTGGGACCTTGTTTTGGTATTAAAGGGGGCGCTGCAGGAGGTGGAAATGCTCAGGTAGTTCCGATGGAAGATTTGAATTTGCATTTTACCGGAGATTTTCATGCAATTACTTCCGCCAATAATCTACTTGCGGCGATGTTAGATAATCACATTCAACAGGGAAACGGATTAGATATTGATACGAATCAAATAGTATGGAAACGCTGTGTTGACATGAATGACAGAGTTTTAAGAAATATTGTAGTTGGACTTGGTCGAAAAGCAGATGGTGTTGTAAGAGAAGATCATTTTATTATAACCGTAGCATCAGAAATTATGGCTGTTCTTTGTCTTGCTGATGATATGAAGGATTTGAAGGAGAGATTAGGACGTATCGTGGTTGCATATACCTATGACGGCAAACCCGTTACAGCAAAGCAGATAAATGCGGTAGGAGCTATGGCGGCACTTTTGAAGGATGCACTAAAGCCTAACTTAATTCAGACTTTGGAAAATACACCTGCGATCATTCACGGAGGACCTTTTGCTAATATCGCTCATGGCTGTAACAGTGTAAGAGCTACGAAAACAGCGCTAAAATTAGCGGATGTGGTTGTTACGGAAGCTGGCTTTGGAGCAGACCTTGGTGCCGAGAAATTCCTTGATATTAAGTGCAGAATGGCCGGGTTAAAACCGGATGCTGTGGTACTTGTTGCAACCGTAAGAGCATTAAAATATAACGGTGGTGTACCAAAGACGGAGCTTTCCAAAGAGAATCTTAAGGCATTAAAGAGTGGTATTGTTAATTTGGAGAAGCATATTGAGAACCTTAAGAAATTTGGTGTTCCGGTAGTTGTAAGTCTAAACCGTTTTGTTACAGATTCGGATGCTGAGCTAGATTATGTTAAGGAATTCTGTGAAAACCTTGGTTGTGAATTTTCTCTGTGTGAAGTTTGGGAAAAAGGTGGAGAAGGTGGAATTGATCTTGCTAAGAAGGTTATTTCTACTATGGAAACCAAGAAAAGTAATTATAAACCAATCT
>JAQUYQ010000126.1 GCA_028691795.1 Herbinix sp. | reverse complement strand
ATGGAGGACATATGAAAGAACGTATCAAGCATTTAATAATACTAATAATTCTAATTGGTATAGATCAGGGGTCAAAAATTTGGGTGAAAACATCATTAATGAATCATGATCCGATTGTTATTATCCCAAATGTATTAAAACTCCAATATCATCAAAATAGTGGAGCTGTATGGGGGATTTTAAGCGGCAGGGTTGATTTCTTAAGAATATTAACACTAATGATTCTAGCAGTAATCATATTTTTGTATTTTAAAATACCGGCAGCTAAGAAATATAATGCTTTAAAGATACTTGCAGTTTTCATTGTAGCAGGCGCACTTGGTAATTTGATAGACCGTTTTTATTTAAGCTATGTTGTTGATTTTATCTACTTTGAAATAATTGACTTCCCATTATTTAATTTTGCAGACAGCTGTCTGACGGTATCTGCTATATTACTTTTCATTCTTGCACTTTTTTATTACAAGGATGAAGATTTTGCTTTCCTAGACCAGGTTTTAAGAGGTAAGAAAAACGATAATACAGCTTCTGATACAAAAGAAGATTCAGAAGAAGCTTCAAAGGAAAATGCAGAGGATGCTTCAGATAAGGATATATAAGAAGCAGATACAGAAGAATTCGCTAGGAAAGGATGCAGTATTTCATGGAACAAGAATTATTGGAGCCCGAGGATCAGGATTTTGAGGAGCAAGAACTGAAGGTGGAGGAGAAATCATTAGAATTTATCGTTGATGTTGAAAGCAACGGGATTCGTATTGATAAATATCTTTCAGTAATCCAGTCCGAGCTAACCAGAAATTATATCCAAAAGCTCATTGAAGACGGAAAGATTTTCATGGATGATAAGCCTGTAAAAGCAAATACCAAAGTAAAAACAGGCGCTAAGATTGTTATTATCCTTCCCAAACTAAAAGAAACCGAAATTGTTCCAGAGAATATACCACTTGATATTATTTATGAGGATAAGGATATTATCATTATTAATAAGCAAAAAGGATTGGTTGTTCATCCCGCGGCTGGCCATACTACCGGTACATTAGTAAATGCTTTGTTATATCACTGTAAAGGTGAGCTCTCCGGTATTAACGGAGTCCTACGCCCTGGTATTGTACATCGCATTGACCGAGATACTACCGGGGTTATGATTGCTTGTAAAAATGATAAATCCCATCAGTTTATCGCGGAGCAGCTAAAAGTACATTCGATTACACGAAGGTATCAAGCTATTGTTTATCATACATTTAAAACGGATAGTGGAAGAGTGGAAGCACCAATCGGAAGAGATCCGAAGGACCGTAAGAAAATGGCTGTTAATCATAAGAATGGAAAGTCTGCAGCGACAAATTATAAGGTATTGGAAAATCTTCAAAATCAATATGCATATATTGAATGTTCACTGGAAACCGGTCGAACTCATCAGATAAGAGTTCATATGGCCAGTATTCATCATCCTTTGATTGGAGATACGGTTTATGGACCGTCGAAAGATCCTTTTCATCTCGAGGGACAAGCCTTACATGCCGGCGTTTTAGGCTTTATCCATCCGACTTCAAAGGAATACGTTGAGTTTCAAGCACCACTTCCTGACTATTTTACCGGGGTTTTAAGCAAATTAAGACATAAGGGGTAAGTTTCATTGAAGAGAAAAGCGATAGAAGATTTAATAAAGTGGAAAGAATTAAATAATAGAACCCCGATTTTAATAACCGGTGCAAAAGGCGTGGGCAAAACATATCTTGCATATGATTTTGCCAAAGCCTTTTTTGAATACATTTATTATATCAATTTTGAAAGGGAACCTTTGCTAAGAAGATTATTTAAATCATCCGATAAAATAAAAACTAATGATATGCTTTCAGAACATTTTCACCTTAATTCCGAGAATATAAAAGAAAGCAGAATACTTATATTAGATGAAATTAATTGCTGTATTGAAGCAATGGAAATAATGAATGCAAAATATTTATCGGAAAACTTTGACTATATTATTATAATTTCAAGTTATCCGGTTTCCAACGAATATTCGAATAATATTCTTAAGCTGCCGATATACCCTTTCGAATTTGATGAGTTTTTGCGTGCAACAAGTAATGAATGGTACATTGAATTAATCAGTACTCATTTTAAAACAAATAAAAAAATACCTGATATTGTACATAAAGAGCTATTGGAATTGCACCAATTATACCTACGAATAGGAGGAATGCCAGGAATAATTAATGAATATCTGAACCTTTCTTCCACAGTAAATATATCGGAGCAGCATAGTTTTTTAATTGGTTCTTATCATGATTATATACTTAGAGATAATTCAGACAGTGATGCCTTCAAGATGAATCAGGTTTTTGATAGCTTAATTCTTCAATTGATGAAGGATAATAAAAAATTTCAATATAAATTAATTAGAAAAGGTACAACACATTCCATGTACAAAGAAGCAATTCGAAAGCTGTCTGATTTAAATTATATTATAAAATGCAACCGCATCAGCAGTGATCATCTGATAGAACCATTAAAAACATTTGAAAATGCTGCATGGTTTGATGAGGAAACAGATACAAACTTTAAATTATATTTACCCGATTCGGGTTTGCTGTATTCCAAAATAGTAGAAGAGTATGGTTCTTCATGGGATCTAAGTCAAAATAAAGCTTTATTAGAGAATTATGTGGCTCAATCTCTACAGGCAAAACATTATCCATTTGCTTTTTGGGAATCTGATTCCATGGCAAAAATTGATTTTATAATTTATAAGAATAAAGAATTAATCCCAATTGAAATTCACGAAAATAGTAATACAAGGTCAAAAAGTATCAGCGTTTTAAAACAAAAATGTGACTTTCCCTATGCTGTTAAAATATCTTCAAAAAACTTTGAACTATCCAATCAAATAAAATACGTCCCTTATTATGCAATTTTTTGCATATAAAACCATTATTTAACTAAAATCTTACGAAATGATTACAAAATAGTTGACAAAGCTGTTCTATTAATATAGTATAATTAATACAGAATGCGGTCTACCGGCGTAGATATATTTTCGAGGTCTGTTTTGTGATTATTCTACAATAGTAATTGCCTGATTTTACTATGATTTTGCAATATGTAATTTGATTATATATTGATTATATATATATTATATTTTGAAATAAGAAAAAAATATAGTTTTATTATATTCTAAAGTATTATAAAAAAATTACTTGGAATTATTCATTCTATATGCGTAGAATATATATAAAGTAAAAGGGGTGTAGTTTAACATGTCGTCGTTACCAGAAATACGACTTCACGAAGGTGAACTTAATATTATGGAATTATTGTGGTCCAATAAAGCTTTGGCTGCAAAGGATATTTCTAAGATAATTAAGGAATATATAGGTTGGGAAAAAAATACCACCTATACAGTTATAAAACGTCTAATTGAAAAAGGTGCTATAAAACGTGAAGATCCCGGATTTTTATGTAAGGCCGCTGTTTCAAAACGTACCGTACAAACAATTGAGACAAAAGTATTACTTAATAAATTATATAATGGTTCGTTAAGTACCTTCTTAACAGAGTATTTAAAAAATCAAGAATTATCAAAAGCAGAAATATTAGAGCTACAAAGAATAGTCGGAGAACAGAGGTTTTAGTAAAATCTCTGTTCTTTACTTTTATATATACTATTCGCTAAACCTAAGTTTAACGAATAGTATACAGTTGCATTGTTTATCTATTCAAGAAAACGCTACTTTCCTTTGTTTTAATTTGCTAAAGAACCCAGCAATCCGGAAATCAATCCTATCGGTACCAGCCATAGATATAATTAGCGTATTGATATCAGAAAATAATATTTTAGGCTTCTTTTTTTCCATTAAACGGCTCAATATGAGCAATTACCTGTACATTCTCATTTATCTCTTCCCTCATTTTCTCTTCTATGCTATGAATTAGTTTATGGGATTCATCAACACTCATATCTGGCTCAGTCATAATGTGCATGTCAATATGCAAATCATTTTCACTACCGCGGCTACGAATATTATGGGTATCTTTGACCTGTTCAAAACTGAGAGTAATATCCTTGATTTTATCTGTATTAACAACTGCTTTATCAACCAGAACATTGCTATTATCCTTAAATATCTCATAAGCTGCGTGAATTATCATACCTGCTACAAGAAGGGATGCTATTGGATCAACAATTGGTGGTAACCCTATTTTGATACAGATTAATGTCACAAGTACTCCAATAGAGACATAAATATCACTTCTTGTATGCATAGAATCAGATAACAAAATCTGACTCTTTAACTCCCTCCCCCTCTTATATTCATAAACACTTATGAAAACATTTATAAATAACGTTATAAGAAGTACAAATAAGCTTTCTAGCGTAATATTAGGCATTACGGAATTTACTAATCTACTTATTGCCTCCACAATTATCTTCCCGCTAACAAAGATAAGCATTCCAGAAATAAAGAGCCCGGCAAGAGTCTCAAACTTTCTGTGTCCATATGGATGTTCCTCATCAACCGGCTTGGAAGCAATCTTTATTCCTATTAATCCTACAATATTAGATGAACCATCAGTTAATGAATGAAACCCGTCCGCTGTCATACTGGAACTCCTTATAATTGTACCAATCATAATTTTCAATACTGCAACTCCGAGATTTGCAAAAAGAATAATCCAAAGCACTTGCTTAACTTTTTTATATGCTTCTGCTCGCATAGCCATCAATCCTCTCAACTTTATATAATTATCCTTACTAATATGCCTATGTTTTTATAAGTTTCGAATGTCAATTTTCATGGGAATGTCGATACATACCATAATAATGATAACGATCTTCATACGATCATATTCAAAACTATTACACTTTAATGCCATGAAAAAATACCTGTGGCACCATAATTTCTATAATTATAGTCCCACAGGTATTCTCTCCTGCTGCCGGCATTCTTGCCAGCCCAGCCCCACACACTAAATAGTGTATCGCCTGCTCTATTTGTAATATTCGATTGTTTCGTCTTACATTATTATATGACATAATATTATATAGGTGAATTGAAATCATAAGTTTAGGTAAGATACCTAATACATATTGTAAGCGTGGTGAAATTGTTCAAAGAATGATAAAACTCAAAAAAAGAGGAGTAATTGCCAATTATTAACGAGCAAAACATTATTTAAAATACTCTCACAGCTGTTTCTTGATTACTGGACTAAACATAGAAATCATTCATATTATATTTACAAGGAAATAACTGGAATAAATATGGTTAACGATATTAACAGCGGAAAACTTGAGAATGTACTTAAACTCGCTCTTGATATACCGGAAATAACTCGAGATAAAACTTATAATCTTGATGATGGCTATATCCCTGTTACAAATACATGGGAGTTAATCGTAAAGTATATGGTAGTTTGGAACGAGTTGCACAAGAGCTTGGAATATCCGTTGTAGAGTTATAATATGGCTACGCAATAATAACTAACTTATACTATAATCATTTGATTTTTTCACTTCACCCGACACCGGCATATCCAGTCACCACACAACTCTGTACCTGGACAAAATATAATAAAAATCAAATGATATAGTATATTATTTTACTCAACACTCTTCAATGCTTCAACCATGTTAATTTGCCGCAAAGTTTTGTTGGTGATTTTATTTACTAATAATGTGAAGATCATCGTAAGTATTGCTGCAGTCAGATAAGCCTCTGCAGAAACGCGCACATTGAAAGCAATCTCTGCAATACTTACATTGGCAAGAATAGCGTAGGTGATACCATAACCGGCGGGCATTCCTAATAAAATGCCGAGTAAGGTAAGGATAAAAGTCTCTTTGTTTACATAAGAATATACCTCTTTGTGCCTGAAGCCCAACACCTTCATGGTTGCAAGTTCTCTTTCACGTTCACTTATATTGATATTGGATAAGGTAAAAAGCACTGTTAAAGCCAATACAGCTGACATACTTATCAGTAGATAAACTACCATATTGATGATTTTCTTTACATCTCCAAACGTATCTCTCGCATCTTGACTACTACTGACAGTGAGGATTCTGTTATCCTCACTAAGCTTATCTAACCATTCCTCTCCTTTTGAATTATCCGTCATATTCAGCAGTAAAGAGGTTCCTGCATAGTCACCAAAGGCTGCTTGATAACAACTTTTGCTGATATATACATAATTGCCTGCATTGTTTGCGGTCACGAAAGCAACTGGGAAATCATACTCCAAATTATCTTCGTTTTGCAGTGAAATAGTGTCTCCACTTTTCAATTTTAATTGTTTTGCGGCATTTTGAGTGACTACAATACCGTCTGTTGGAAGCGGCATTTTCTTATTTGTAATAGTATCCTTTAGATGGACATAAGACTCTAGGTTTGCACTGTCCGGAATCACCATCACAGTAATATCCATATTATCGCTTCCATTTAAGAGGGTTAAGGTGATAATATGTATCTGCAGCTCATCTTTCACTATTCCAGAATCATTCAAATCATTGACGAGCTGATCCATTTCTTCAGTTTTTAGTTTGTCGGTTACTACGATTGCATCATATACTGTTACATTACCATACTGATCAGACATCAGGCCGCCTACTGTATCTCTCACACCAAATCCCAGAACGATAAGCATCATACAGCCTAGAATACCTACGATAGTCATAATTACACGTTTTTTATACCGGAACAAGTTACGACAGGTTACTTTGTTCAAAAAATTTAGCCGTTTCCAAATGAAAGGAATGCGTTCCAACAAAATCCTGCTACCTTCTTTAGGTGTTTTCGGTCGCATCAGCTCTGCCGGACGCTTGTGTAACATTTCAATACAGGCTAGAATAGTTGCACCTACAATGCCAATGAGGAACAGACCAAATCCACCCAGTCCATAGACAGGATAGAAAGATAATTGAAATG
>JAQUYQ010000125.1 GCA_028691795.1 Herbinix sp. | reverse complement strand
TTTCTGCTCTTCCCATACGTATTTTCCCTCTCTGCGAAAAAGTTTTTATTTTATTATACTTCTTTTTCGCAGAAAGGCCTGTATTTAATGGAAAATTAGTGCGAAAAATTTTTACCATTCAAAGCTGTTTATACCCACTATGCTATCAAATGGTCTCCCACCAGTCGCCCATCCTGGCAACTATCGCCTTCCGATATGACATATAAAAAGCGCATCAGCTCTCAAGCTGATGCGCTTTTTATTCTACAGCGGATAACGGGAATCGAATACATGAGAAAACCGCAGAAGACCTTAATTAATGCTTGTCAGATGGCAAGGATATGGTCGCCAGGTGACAGTTTGTTAATGATGATAGAACTTATTTTAGTAATAATGGGCGACGTTTGGTAGTCATCGATTTTATGTTAATCTTTCTATAGTCTGTAGGGGAGCTTTACAGATATAATAATTTTATATTTAATTTTGTCGAGAATTGTGTATCGTCTCTCTTTTCATTGACTGTAGGTATTTCTTTGTAACATCTATTTTTGAGTGTCCTAACAGGCTTAAAACAATACGGTAGAAAGAGAGTTGACACTGTCAGACCATTGACTTAGATGAGTTCTTAGAGAGGCTTGAAGAGACCTCAATCACATTTATTGCATTATCTATATTCTTGATGAATCTTTTCAAGATTCAGACACGAATAGTTTCTGCATTGATTTTGCAGTACTAATTTTATGGAACAGAGCTACTAATTCAGGATGGAAACACATTAATAAGGAGACTCTACTTAAAACTTACGTGTTTGTTGGTACAGTTCCCAGATTAATTGAAAAAGATTTCCTAATAATATGTTCAATATATATAATAAAATTGATGCTTAAACAACTAAAGTGTAAATATTGATAAAAAGCTATTGACTAATCAGAGCGATAATGATAATATGATAATACAAATAGGAAAACCTTTTCCAATAGGCGGTGAATTAATAATAATGAACATTACAGACATTGCAAAAGAAGCCGGTGTATCTATTTCTACAGTTTCCCGGGTTATTAACAATACAAAGCCTGTTAGTGAAAATATAAAAAAAAGAGTTTTTGATATCATTGAAAAAAACAATTTTAAACCTAACGTACTAGCACGCAGCTTAATAACAAAGAAGACTAATGTAATAGGCGTAATTGTGCCTGATATCTCAAACTCGGTATTTGGACTATTAATAAAAGGAATTAACAGTGTATGCTCGGATAGGGGATATACACTTATGGTAACAGAGTCAGGCGGGGATATTAATAATGAAATTAAGCTTTTGGATGTATTAGCGGATAAAAAAATAGATGGTATTCTTTTTGCTGGTGTTGATGTTAATAATAAATTAGTTGCAGAAATGCAGAGCAAAGACTACCCAGTTATACTGGTTACACAGGAAGCATCAGATGGTGATGGTATTATAAACACCGTTGTTCATGATAATGTTAAGGCGGAATTTGATGCAACAAAGTTTCTTATCGATAATGGACATAAGCAGATTGCCTATATAGGAGGTCCTAAGTACGACTATTCATCAGGAAAGAAAAGATTAAAAGGCTATAAACTTGCTTTGGCAGAGGCAAAAATAAAGTTGGTTGAATCTTATATCGAGCAGGGTGAGTTTTCCTTTCAGGCAGGATACTCTGGTATGAAGAAATTGTATGAAGAAAACAGCATATTACCAACTGCAGTAGTGACTGGAAGTGACATTATTGCTATGGGTGTGATACAATTCTTATCAAGCGTTGGTGTTAACGTTCCAGATGATATATCGGTAATTGGGTTTGATGATCTTGAGTTTTCAACTTATTTCAAACCAGAGCTTTCAACTGTAAGGATTTCGTACTTTGATGAAGGAGCAATTGCTGCAAAGCAACTGATCGAATTGCTGGAAGGAGTACATGTTATTCCACAAACACATTACGTTCCTCATAAGATAATTCGAAGAAGTACGATAAAGAACATAAATTAGAGCTGCTATTAAACAGCAGCTCCAATTTAAACAATAACAGGAAAACGTTTTCCTGACTGAAGCAAGTAAATACTATTTGAAGGACAAAAAAATTTTTTGATACTAGGAAAACCTTTTCACAGATATTTATCCCTATGGGTAAATTATAAAAAAATTAATTTTTGAGGAGGAAATTGGAATGAAAAAACTTTTTAAACAAGTATTGGTGCTCGGATTAGCGTTGACGATGATTTTATCATTAGCTGCCTGTTCCGGAAAAACAGAAACTGAGAAGGAAGTGAACACTGCAGAAGAAACAGTCACTGAGGCGGCAAAGCCTTCGGAGCAGGTTACGCTTAGATTCTCATTTGACCAAGGAGTTGGGGAGCCGACACAAAAAATTGTAGACCAGTTTAATGCATCACAAGATAAGATTAAGGTGGAAACAGTCTTACTTCCACAGGATGCTAACGTTGTGCATGATGATTTTGTTAACAAGTTGGCAACAGGTGATACAAGTATAGATATTATGGGTCTTGATGTTGTTTATATTGCTGAGTTCGCATCAGCCGGCTGGTTAGCTGATTTAGGACAGTATTTTGATAGTGATGTAACTGATACCATGATAAAGGGTACAGTCGATGCAGCTACATATGATGGGAAACTAGTAGCTATGCCCTGGTTCACTAACTCATCCGTTTTATTTTACAGAAAAGATGTTATAGATCAGCTTGGAGCAGCGGTTCCGACAACTTACAAAGGCTGGATGGAATTAGCTGATAAAGCAGTAGGAATCAACGGCATTGAATACGGCGCGGATTTCCAGGCATCACAATCGGAAGCATTAGTATGTAACTGGGTAGAATATGTATGGAACCATGGCGGAGATATATTAGATTCAAATGGTAAACCTGTCATTAATTCAGCACAGAATGTTGCAGCTACCACAACGATGAAGACATTAGTGGATAAATATGCACCGGAAGGTGTTACAACCTATTCAGAAACAGAAAGCGAACAGGTATTTAAAGAAGGTAAATGCTTATTTATTCGTGACTGGTCAGGATTCTGGTCAAGTGGCCAGGGAGAAGATTCAAAGGTTACCGGATTAATCGGTGCTACTACATTACCGATCGGTGAAGGCGGTACAGACCCTCATTCTTGTCTTGGAGGATTGGATTTAGTAGTGAATAACAGCATCAGTGATACACAGAAAGAAGCAGCTGCAGAATTTATCCGTTATATGGTAAGTGCTGAAACACAGAAGAATATGACCTTGATTTCTTCTCAACCTCCGGTTGTTAAAGATGTTTACAAGGATGCTGACATTTTAAAGGAAATTCCGTTTTATGCTGATTTCTTCAGCGTGATCGAAGGAGGTAAGTCAAGACCTCAATCTCCGAAATATGCAAAGGTTTCAGATGCCATCCAAAGATATATTCACCAGGCTTTGACAGGAGAAATCGAAGTCCAGAAGGCATTGGATGATTTACAGGCAGAGGTAGAAGAATTAAGCAAATAATTTAGAAGCCAAATATGTCGGACAGTGCTAACCCGCTGTCCGACATAAAATTAAAGGAGGCAATCATGGGGAAAAAGATGAAAAAGCATAATTCTATGATCTCAACGGAAGCAAGAGATGCATGGTTGATGATGGCTCCGGCACTTATCATTCTTTTGATCGTTGCTGTATATCCTATCATAAGATCTTTCTGGCTTAGCTTGCATGAAATGATTTTAACTGATCCGGGCAGCGGGTATCCTTTTATAGGATTAAAGAATTATATTAAGATATTTCAAGATCGAAAAGCAGTTAATTCAATTATATTCACATTAAAATTTACAATTACTACAGTTTCTCTTGAATTACTCATCGGTTTCGCTGCTGCACTTATTATGAATAAAGCCTTTAGGGGCAAAGGCTTAGTAAGAGCCGCAATCCTTATTCCGTGGGCTATCCCGACAACAGTGTCAGCTTTAATGTGGAAATTTATTTATAATGATCAATATGGTTTGTTCAATGATGTTTTATATCGTCTGGGTGTAATAGATAGCTATAAAGCATGGCTTAGTACATCGGACGGTTCATTTATGGCTTTAGTTATCACAGATGTATGGAAGACGGCACCTTATATGGCACTTCTGATCCTTGCGGGCCTTCAGATGGTTTCGGAGAGTTTGTATGAATCGGCAAAGATTGATGGAGCCGGAGTAGTTAAGAGATTTTATTATATTACACTTCCCATGGTAAAAAATACAGTGATTGTTGCATTATTATTCAGAACACTCGATGCGTTCAGAGTATTTGATTTGATCTCAGTTATGACAGGCGGAGCAAATAAAACAGAAAGTATAGCTATTTATTCCTATAAGAATCTCATGAAATTCCTTGACTTCGGATATGGTTCTGCCTTGGCAGTTTTAATATTTATTGTAGTATTCATCATTAGTCTGATTTATATGAAGGTTTTGGGAGATAAACTTACAGATATGGAGGGATAGACATTGGGAAAAAATAATATATTTAAGCTTCTATTATTCTACGTTTTTGTAATACTCTTTGTAGGAATTATTGTTCTTCCTTTTTTCTGGCAGTTTATGACTTCAATAAAACCGATATCAGAGATAGCAGCTATACCGGCGAAGTGGATTCCTAGCTATTTGCATGGAGAGTTTTATAAGAATGTTTTTACAAAACATCCGTTTGGTAGATATTTATTAAACAGTGCTTTTGTTGCTTCAACTACAACCGTATTAAGCATACTAATCGGAGCATCAGCTGCATATGCACTTGCCAGACTGCGCTTCAAAGGGAAAAAGTTTATGCTTATGGCGATACTTAGCATATCAATGTTCCCTACAATCGCCACACTATCACCGATTTATCTTCTACTTAAAGAGTTGCATTTGATTAATAAATATGCAGGTTTAGTAATACCTTATATTACTTTTGCACTTCCGCTTACAATATGGCTTTTAACGAATTTCTTCAGTCAGTTACCGAAAGGGTTTGAAGAAGCTGCTGAAATCGATGGCTGTTCAAGAATGGGAATATTCTTTCGAATTATGCTACCGTTGATTAAGCCGGCCATATTCTCCGTAGCGTTAATCGTATTCATTAATGCATGGAATGAATATATTTATGCTCTAACATTTATGACAAATGATCTTATGAGAACGGTTCCGGTAGGCATTGCGCTGTTTCCAAGCAATTATGAACTTCCGTGGGGGGATATGGCAGCAGGTTCTGTAGTAGTTACAGTTCCGCTTATCATTATGGTTTTAATATTTCAGAAGAAGATTATTGCCGGCTTGACCGCCGGTGGTATCAAAGAATAAGGAGGAAATTATTGTTGAAGTACTTAAAGTATGGTAAAAAGCTTGAAATGTCTCAGGTTATTGCAGGTATGATGAGATTGAATGATGCTGCGATGGAAGGGGATACACTACTGAATTTTGTCGAGAAATGTATCGATATGGGGATTGATTCGTTCGATCATGCACCGGTATATGGTGGATATAAATGCGAAAAGATATTTGGTGATAACGTATTAAGAAAAAAACCGGAATTGAGAAATAAAATGAAGCTGGTTACCAAAACCGGAATTGTTCTTCCCGGAGTGGAAGGAAATAAAAGAATTTACTATAAATCAACAAAAGAAGAAATTAGTAAGGAGATGGATAAATCTCTGAGTAATCTGGGAACAGACTATGTGGATCTTCTCCTTGTACATAGACCGGATATACTAGGAAATCCGGAAGAGACGGCAGATGCTCTGGAAACACTTGTTAAGGAAGGCAAGGTGCTTAATGTGGGCGTATCCAATTATACACCCTCTCAGATGAAAGTACTTCAGAGCTATCTTACTATTCCGCTTGTAACCAATCAGATGGAGCTTTCAGTTGCGGCAACTTATAATTTTGAGAATGGAGTTGTAGATGATGCCTTTATAAGAAGAATACCATTGATGGCATGGTCACCTTTAGGCGGCGGTAGTATTTTTCAAAACAATGATGAGAAAAGTGAGCGCATAAGAACAGAGCTAAAGGAAATTGCTGAAGCTCATAATGCAACAATTGATTCAATCATGTATGCATGGCTATTCAGACACCCGGTTGGAATTGCTGCGGTTACAGGAACAATGAATATAGACAGAATCCGTACGGCTGTAAAAGCGCTTAGTATTATTCTCTCCTATGAAGAATGGTATACAATTCTTGCAGCATCAAGAGGATATGATGTACCGTAGGAGGTGTGATAGATGATTAGATTTGGGATTATTGGTTCGGGATGGCGGACTGAGTTCTATATAAGAATTGCAAAGCTTGTCCCTGATAAATTTAGCGTAACGGCAGTATTAGTCAGAAATAAAGAAAAAGGGAATAAATTCTCGGAACAATTTGGCGTTAAAGTAGTTAATACGTTGGAGGAACTTACGGCGTTCGATATGGACTTTGTGGTTTTAAGTATAAAGAGAGGTATTACTTCTTATTATCTTCCTGAAATATTTGAACGAAAGATACCTGTGCTATGTGAAACTCCGCCGGGTGAAACATTAGAAGCCTTAACAGGTCTTTGGGAGCAGTATCAAAAGTATCAACCCAAAATACAGATTGCAGAGCAGTATTTCCTGCAGCCACTATATGCTTCCTGGCTTAAAATGATTACAGATGGTAAATTGGGAGAAGTACAGAATATCAATATTTCATCGTTACATGGATACCATGGAGTTAGCATGATAAGAAAGATACTAGGTATTGGCTATGAAAACTGCAGGATATATGGAAAACGATTCTTTTTTGATGTTACCGAAACATTAGGTCGGCATGGCGTAGTTTATGATGGCGATACCTTTCAATGTTCAAGAGACCGACTCACTTTTGAGTTTGAAAACGGTAAGGTAGCCTTTTTCGATTTTTCAGATCCTGCACAGTATCATTCTTTTATCCGTACGAGGCAGCTTAA
>JAQUYQ010000124.1 GCA_028691795.1 Herbinix sp. | reverse complement strand
GAGGGCGCTGGAATTACCGGAATTATTTATAATAATTCAACAGTTGATATTTATAATCCGAAAGTAATCCGCGCTACAATGGGATCTCTATATAGGGTTCCATTTTATCAGACGGAGGATTTCTATGATACGATTAACGAAATAAAAAAACAAGGCATTACTGTTTTTGCAGCACATCTATTGGGAATTCCATACGATACGGAAGGAAGTTTTCGTAAAAAGTGTGCAATATTAATAGGAAATGAAGCAAATGGCTTAAGTGACAGAGCGTCCGAAGAAGCAGATGTTTTGATAAAGATACCTATGGCTGGTAAATTGGAATCACTTAATGCAGCAGTGGCAGCAGCAATTTTAATGTATGAGGCCTCCAGACAGAGAGGTAAATAAAATTCTTATAATTTCCATATTTGGTCACAGCAAATACACACTTTCTAAAAATAATAATATTATTATTTTTATGAAATACAGATGAATTTAAGTATTAACAGTATAAAATCAGATGTCATTCCATATCAGTTTGTCCGGTAAGGATATCCTAATATGGCAGTGACATTTTTTTGTAGTTATATATTAATATGATATAATAACTCTATATGTGGAATGTGTTAAATTGTATCAAAATATAATAGATTTAAACGATTGTGTTTGAAGTAAATTCATAAAAGTAAAAGTTAAAAAATCATTAAAACTTGTAGCGTTCTATTGAAATATTATAAATATACGTTTAAAATAATGGATGCGGAAGGGAATATTTAGTAAATTGTTAACGGATACTTAGAATGGAGGTATTAGTTGATGAATTCAATATACTGGATTATAATACTTGCAGTACTTATTTTAATAGAAATCATAACCCTGAGGATTACGACAATATGGTTTGCGGGGGGAGCTTTAGTTGCTTTTATTACATCTTTATATTATAATAATCTTTTTTTGGAAATAATATTATTCCTTGCGGTGTCCTTTGCTTTATTATACTTTACGCGACCGATTATTTTAAAGCACTTTAATCCTCAAAGTTCAAATACGGATTATGAAGGGGTTATAGGTAAAGATGCAATGGTAATAGCAACCGTCGATAACATGAAAACAACAGGGCAGGTTGATGTGGGAGGTCAGGAATGGTCAGCCAGATCTTTAGAAGGTATCATAATAGAAAAGGGAGCTAAGGTAAAAGTTCAGGGAATATCGGGTGCTAAGTTAATTGTTACTAAGTCACAGCCAGATTAAGAAAAAATTAAGATTTTACTGCTTGATAATACAACAGTAATGATATATTATATTGCTAGTTTAATAAATTAATATAGAAATTTATAGTAGTGCTTGACATTATTGGGGGACTTTATGAAAAAGTTAAAAGTAATAATTGCATCACCGTACTTTATTGCGTTTTTATTTATATTTAAAATGATGGTATATTATACTCTAATTAATGTAAATAACATGGAGATTGTTTTAATTATATTAAGCCTTATTGTATGGTCAACAATTTTTATCTGTTTTGGAAGATCAGGATTAAAAAGAAAACGCTTAATATTCCTTATGGTATATTTCCTATTCAGTTTACTTATGTTTTCAGATACCATGTATTATAATTATTACAATCAGACTGTATCGATAAAACAGTTATGGCAGGCTAAGAGTGTTGCGGCAGTTCCTAAAAGCTTTATTGCTACTTTAATACCAGCCAGCTTCTTATTATTTATAGATATTCCATTTGCTTATCTTAGTTTTAAAAAATATGCGACCAAGGAAAATTTTCAAAAATGGCTGCCATGGAGAAAGTTTAAATATGTTATTTATGTACTTACGGCAGTTTTCATAACTATGATTACCAATCCATTTCATACTGCGGCATTTGAACGGGTCAATAGTATGGAGTTTTTTACAAACCATGTAAATGATATTTGCGAGACTATTACTGAAAACCTATCAAAAGAGGATATGGATCAGGAAGAAATTCTAGGTGTCTTGAATGAAGTTACTCCGGAGGCGGAAGCGACAAGGTATAACGGTATAGGAAAAGGCAAAAATTTGATTGTAATTCAATTAGAAGCCTTTCAGAATTTTGTATTAGGAGCAACCTATGAAGGTCAAGAGATAACACCTAATTTGAACCGTCTTATGCAAGAGGATACGCTTTATTATGATCACTACTTCTCCAATATTGGAAAAGGGAATACTGCCGATGCAGAATTTTCCAGTCTGAACAGCTTATATCCGATTATTGACGGCGAAAGCTACCGAATCTATCAAGACAATACGTTTAATGGCTTACCTTGGCTGATGCGCGATAATGGTTATTATTCCTTTGCTATTCATGGTTATGAAGGTTCTTTTTGGAATAGAGAATATATATATCCCAAATTAGGTTTCCAGGAATTTTACAGCATGGAAGATTTGAAACAGGATGAAATTATAGGCTTAGGTGTTTCAGATAAATCAATGTTTAAACAGTTAATTCCAATCATTCAGAAACAGACACAACCTTTCTTTACCTTTGCAATTACCCTTACCAATCATCATCCTTTTATATTGGATGAAAAATATCATACACTTACCTTGGCAGAGGAAGATAAGGGTACAAAATTTGGTGGCTATTTAGAAACAGTTCGTTATACGGATGAAGCGATCGGTCAGTTAATTAATGATTTAAAGGCAGCAGGATTGTATGAGAACACGGTAATAGCACTATATGGTGATCACCATGGCCTTAACTGTGGCATGGAGGATGTCAGTTACCGCGTAGGCGAATTCATTGGAAGAATATATGATTATGATGAAATGCTTAATATACCATTGATTATTCATGTGCCGGGAAGCGATGTGAAAAAAACGATAAGCACTACAGGTGGACAGATAGATTTTATGCCTACCATTGCAAATGTTATGGGCTTATCTTATGATAATACTTTTGTAATGGGTCAGGATTTGACCAATGCAAAGAATGGGTTCGTTGCGTTTACCTCGTATTTATTTGATGGTTCTTTTGCATCCGGTGACATCATCTTTGAGATTTCAAGGGAAGGTATATTTGAAGGCAGCAGAGCCTGGAAGATAGGAACAAATGAACAGGTAGATGCGACACGATACAAAGAGGAATATGATAAAGCACTTCTACTAAAGAAAACTTCAAAAGAAATTATGGACCAGAATTTAATTGCCAATTTCATTACACATTAACGATAATAACTGTAATGGAATTCTGCTTGTTAACAAAAAAATAATGAATTTCGAAAGAAATTCATTATTTTTTTTGGATTATGGAAATAAAATTGGCTCGTGCTTTTCATTCATAATAATTTATCTTGACAATTTAATTATTTTAGAATAATGTATAAATACACATATTTATAGTATAATTATAAAAAAGATAGCCCATCAATGGATAGGTTGAAAAAAGTATTTCAACCGGCACAAAGCACGGTATCGTGCTTTTCGCAATGTGAATGATGCAAGCATAATCCACATTCGTATTATGGGCTGCCTTACGTCAGCATGGAGGTTAGTGTGAAAATAAAAAAGATATTTTCACACGCAAATTTGTGCCTGCGGCCCAAAGTTTGCAGGTTTTTAAGAAAGGCATGGCTATTATTATGAATTTAAAAGGAAGAAGCTTTTTAACACTAAAGGATTTTACCCCGGAGGAGATTGAATATTTACTTGATTTGGCAGCGGATTTAAAGCAGAAAAAGAAGCAGGGTATCACAGGAAACAGTCTAAAGGGCAAGAATATTGCATTGATTTTTGAAAAACCATCTACCAGAACTCGATGTGCTTTTACTATCGGATGTATTGACGAAGGTGGGCACCCGGAGTATTTAAGCAAGGATGATATTCAATTAGGATATAAGGAAAGCGTAGAGGATACTGCCAGAGTTCTCGGCAGAATGTTTGATGGAATAGAATTTCGAGGATTTATGCAGGATACCGTTGAAAAATTGGCTAAGTATAGTGGAGTGCCGGTATGGAACGGTTTAACAGATGCGGATCATCCAACTCAAATTCTTGCAGACTTCTTGACATTGAAAGAGCAGTTTGGTAAGCTAAAGGGACTAAAATTAGTTTATGCCGGAGATGGGCGTAACAATATGGCTAATAGTTTAATGATTGGATCTGCAAAGATGGGTATCGATTTTACGATTCTGGCACCCAAAGCTCTATGGCCGGATCAGGATTTAGTGAAGCAATGTGAAGAATATGCAAAGGCTTCAGGAAGTAAAATAGTCATTTCTGATTCTTTGGATGAGGTAGAAGGAGCCGATGCGGTTTATACCGATGTATGGTGCTCGATGGGAGAGGAAGATTTAGCTACTGAACGAATTGCACTTTTAAAGCCATTTCAGGTTAACGATGCTTTACTAGCCCGTACAAAGAAGGAAAGCACAGTATTCTTGCATTGCCTTCCGGCAGTGAAGGGGAAAGAAGTTACAGAAGAAGTATTCGAGCGTTTTGCCGAGGTTGTTTTTGATGAGGCGGAAAACCGTATGCATACAATTAAGGCTGTCATGGTAGCTACCTTAGGTAATTAATCGGAGTTTAAATGATGAATAAATTCAAGAAGCTAATCAAGGAATTTTCCTTAAAAAGTGATATTATCAATACGATTGTAGGTATTATTTTAATTGTCTCTCTTATTTTCATTTTACAAAATCCTAGAAATCATGCTGCTATATTAACAGCATGTATTTCAGGGGGCTTAATCAACATTTTGAATGGGTTTAATTTAATGAAGAATCCAAAGAAAATGTCGACAGGTATGTCCTTTCTTATGATGGGTATTATACTTATAGTACTAGGATTTATTATTATCAATTTGAGTTAAGAGGTAAAGAAGGAGTTTAGCAATGTATCAGGATAAGGTGGTTTTATGTGCCAGCAGTACCTATAATAAGAAATTCTGGATGAATGATGATTTTAAAATGTTACCAGAACAAATCAAGCAGGAATTAAAGATTATGTGCGTATTATTTACGGAAGATATCGGCGGAGTTCTGTCCTTGGAATTTGAGGAGGACGGGACGCTAGTATTTCATGTAGATTCAGAGGAATCCGATTACCTGTATGATGATATCGGCAGTATCTTAAAAATTAAGCAAATGCAGAAGGAAAAAGCAGAACTGTTAGAGGCACTGGAGCTTTATTATAAGGTGTTTTTCTTAGGAGAAGATGCTTCTGAACTTCTATAATTTATAACAAGTGAATTGGTTTACTAATTTATCTTGATTAAGTAAAAATAGAAAGGTACGGTGTTATTATGTTATTGGTTATAGATGTAGGGAATACTAATATTACTTTAGGCGTATTTGAAGATGTAAATCTAAAAACTACCTTTCGATTAACTACAAATACCTCAAGTACATCGGATGAATACGGTTTAGCTATTACTAATCTTATCAAAGCAAAGAAACTTAACACGGAGGATATTACTGCGGTAACCATCGCTTCTGTAGTACCAAAGATTATGTATTCCTTAACAGCAGCAATAATAAAGTATCTGGGAATCAGTCCATTAATCGTTGGTATAGGTACAAAGACAGGTATTAAGGTTACAAATGTTAATCCCAAGGAACTTGGTGCGGACAGAGTGGTAGACGCTGTTGCTGCTTATGAAATATATGGTGGACCAGTATTGGTAATCGATTTTGGTACTGCAATTACTTATGATTTAATTACATCTGACGGTACCTTTGCTGCAGGTGTCACTTGTCCCGGACTTAGGATAGCGGCCAATGCTCTTTGGAATGATACAGCAAAACTTCCTGAAATCGAGATTGCTATGCCGGATACAATTTTAGCAAAGGACACAGTAACAAGTATGCAGGCAGGGTTGGTATTTGGCTGCATCGGTCAGACAGAATATATTATCAAGAGGATGCTGAAGGAAGCTGGGATAGAGAACTGCAGAGTGATAGCAACCGGCGGTTTAGGCAAGATTATTTCAGATGCAACGGATCTAATTGAGATATATGATGTTAATCTTACGCTTAAAGGTTTGAAAATTATTACAGATAAAAATAAAAGCCGTTAAATACCACATAGTTTTATAAAACACATATACAATCTTTCTGAATAAATATTAAACGATATCTTTTTTATGCTATTATGAGTATGAAGAAATTTGTGGAGTATGAAGTGGTTGTAAAGGCACTTTTCATGAATAGAAAAATAGGCACAGTAAAATAGATGGAGATATAGATCAGTATGAGCTTTTATATTGGCAATGTTAAGTTAGATGGAAACTTATTATTAGGACCGATGGCAGGAGTTACCGACCTGCCATTTCGTGTGTTATGCAAGGAAAAAGGTGCTGACCTCGTTTATACGGAAATGGTCAGTGCGAAGGGTGTTCAATATAATAACAAGAATACAGAGAACCTTATCTATATTTCCGAAGAGGAACGCCCGGCAGCACTTCAGCTTTTTGGAGCAGATCCGGATATTCTTAGCGCTACGGCAAAAAAATTAGAACACCGCAATTTTGACATTTTGGACATTAATATGGGATGTCCGGTTCCCAAAGTGGTAAATAACGGCGAAGGCTCAGCTTTAATGAAAAACCCTAAGCTGATTGGAGAGATTGTTCGAAAGGTTTCTAACGGATACAGCAAACCGGTAACCGTTAAAATACGCAAAGGCTTTCATGATGACTGTGTTAATGCGGTAGAAGTTGCGAAGATTGCAGAGGAAAACGGGGCAGCAGCGATTGCAGTACATGCAAGGACCAGAGAACAATATTACAGCGGAGTAGCTGATTGGGATATCATTAAAAAAGTTAAGGATGCAGTTAGTATACCGGTCATTGGCAGCGGAGATGTATTTAGTCCAGAGGATGCGAAGCAGATGCTTGCGCAAACAAATTGTGATGCTATCATGCTTGCCAGGGGAACCAGGGGAAATCCTTGGATTTTCGAACAAATTAAAGCATATCTGGAACAGGGAATATTGCTT
>JAQUYQ010000123.1 GCA_028691795.1 Herbinix sp. | reverse complement strand
GCTGTATCTTTCTAAATGATACTCGCCTTTTATATTTCCGTCAACAATATAGATTACTCTGGTACATTTTGCTGCTACCTTTACATCATGTGTAACCAACATAATCGTCGTACCCTCTTCATTAATTTTCTGAAGCTCTGACATAACTTCATCAGACGATGATCGATTGAGCGCACCCGTCGGTTCATCGGCAAAAATCATGTTTGGTTTGTTGATTAAGCTTCTGCAAATACAAGCGCGTTGGAGTTGCCCTCCGGAGATTTCAGTAATGTCATTGTCAGCTATTTCTATAATGCCGAGCTTTCGCATTAAATCCTGCCCTCTCTTAACGGATTCCCGCCGGCTTTCGTTATTCTTTTTGGACTGACATGCAGGAAGAATGATATTATCCAGTACTGTTAGGTTTTTTAACATATACATTTGCTGGAATATAAAACCCATTTCATTCAATCTTAGATCTGCAAGCTTTCTTTGACCTAAACTATTTAAGTTACTTCCAAAGAAATTAACATTTCCTGCCGTAATGTGATCCATACCTGAAACGGCATATAAAAGCGTAGATTTTCCTGAACCGGATGGTCCCATCACAGCCACCATTTCACCCTCCGCGATATTGAAATTCACATTTCTTAATACATTATTCTGACGCTTATTTACGATATATGTTTTACATAAGTCCTTGACTTCTAATACGTTTGTCATATTATCCTCCATTCTGCCATACGGCATCTCAAATCGAGACTATAATTTATTATTCTATATTGTTTGTTTCCTGTGCTGAAATTCTTCTGATCTGCAATGCAGTTAATATGCTTGCTGCCATCGTCATTACAAAAATAATGAAAGGATAAAATACATAAACCTCAAATGGCTTAATCTCAAATTCAATACGGCTGGCTCCCATCATTTCAAAAATCTTTCCTGAGGATATCTGAGCAATTGGGTTAGAGAGCCATGCCCCCAGTATAGTCGATATAAAAAGAATGATACCAATACGGATAGCCTGCCACTTGATAATTGCAAAATTACTGAAACCAAGGCTCTTAAGCATGCCGATTTCACCTTTTTCCTTTGTTATGAAGGTTTTTTCCATTAGTACGGCAACAAGCAGGTTTATCATTATAATTACTATCACAATCAGCTGTTTTACGCCCTCCAGTTGTCCTGCAACATCCCCCATCATATTACTGATGTATTCTCCGCCTGTGTATATTTCATAACTAGGATACAGTTTCTTTATTTCATCCATGCGTTTTTTTATTACCTGAGCTGATGGATTATCCGAATATCTTACCTGTATTGCAGAGATACCTACTGCACCGGAGTAATCAAGTTCTGTTTTTTCGGAAAAACGGATACCTTCACCCAAATTATTCATGGACTGATAAATAGCTGTAACAATAAATTCTTCATCATTATTATCAGTCTTTATTTTCACGGTATCACCGATTTTAGCCCCTATTTTATCCGCTGTAATATGTGTAATTGCCACCTCATTTGCATATTTAGGTGACTGTCCCTCGGTATAAGTATACTGATCGGCCGTAATATCCGTACCCTGTTCGGCTAAAGATATAAAATAGGAGTCATTCCTCGATATTTTGTATTTAAAATTCATTTCACAGGAGGCGGTTGCAGGGATACCATTTTGCACAAGCGTCTCTTCTATATCAGCGAGGAAATTCTCTATATATCCTCGTCCATTCGCACGAAATGTTTTAAAATTATTCTCATTTACCAAATAAGCGTCACTTTCTGCCATTCCAAATAAAGTAACCAGCTTATCACTTCTCAGGGTATTAATTGAATCAATTGGAACTATGACAAGAATGATACCAATGGTAAAAGTAAGAATCAGTACACTAAATTTTTTTAATCCGCTTACGATATCATTCAAAGCCATAAAAGATATGGCAGATAGTCTTGATTTATTTAAATTCAGTAATCCCTTTCTTTTAAAACGTTCTCCATTCGATCCGTTTCTGATTGCATCTATGGGAGAGAATTTATTTACCTGACGTGTACAGGAATAACAGAAAAGAATTACGATTGCTACGATCACTGTGGCGCATATAAAGTTTATGATCAAACCCTTTGCTCCATTTGAAATGATAATATTTCTAGATACCTTTTTAAGAAACATATTTCCAAATGGTATGCTGAGTAAAAATCCAATTGCCGATCCCACTCCCGATATCATTAGGTATTTTACAATATATAGACCTCTTATTTTTCTTCCTTTTAATCCGATTGCTTTCATAATACCGATTTCTCTAAACTCCTCGTTCAATGTAAAGACTATTGTAAAGCGGAGAATTACCAGAGAAATTAGAATAAGACAAATGCTGACAACCAGTAGTAAACCTGCAATCATCATATCCATGATATAGGAGAAGGATATTAAATTGTAATCACAGGAGACAATAAAATTAAATCCCATTTGATTAAAATCCTTCTCTAATGCTTTTAAATTTGTCGTATCAACTCCATAGGTTGTTCCGAAACTAAAGTCGCTACCCTCTCTCAGTCTTTTATAATCACTTTCACTAACAATAAATCTTGCAGCCCCCATCATAGTTGAGCCCAGGAAAGCGTCCTTACAGTTGTCTTTAATAGTAAAATCCATACTTAGATTGCCGCTTGTGATTGTAATTATATCCTTCGGCTTTAAGTTGTTACTCTCCATTATTTTAATAGGCATATAGATTTCACCATCACTCATTTGTGTAATTTCTTTATTATTACTATCAAAGAACTTTTGATGTTTAATATTAAAGCAATTAACTAATGCTGTATTCGACATGTTAAAATCCTCACCGCTAGGAAGCGTTATATTATCACATGACATATATAGGTTTTCATCTTCTGACCAGCTTTGGACATTTTCATTCGTGTTCATAAATTCAGTAATTGCCTTATCGTTTTGTTCATCCTTAATCGTTAGGATAAGAAAATCGCTTAATTCTGCCTTTTTTAAATAGTTATCCATTGCTGATGTAATAACAATCAGATTATTCGTACTGCTTGAAATGAAGGTTGAGGCCAGTATAATAAAAATCAGTAGAATTATATTCATGGTCTTCTTACGTCTCAAATCCTTTGTCAGTATTCTAAGATACATGTTTTAACTCCTTTTCATTGAATTTAGCTTTGATTTACTTTGAGAATGGAGTTTGGCTCCCCTCGTTTGATAAATCTGATTATATCTGGTAAATTATTAAATAATCCTTAAATGAAAAACTAAATTTAAAAAATTTTAGTTTGCTTGATAAAATCAGATTTAGGTTATGTAAGAAACCATCCGTTATGATAATTTTATTCTGGCTTCGATTTTCAGTTGGAATTCACTAATGGATTTCTCATATGGTAAAACAGAGCTGAAAAACGCAAACTCCTCGCTCTGCTCGTCAAACATGCTTATTTTCAACTCTAAACCATATTCAAAATCCATAAGTGAATGATCCAACTGAAAATAAGGCGCCATCCTAAAATATCATAACCAATGGTTTCATATAGACGTTATGTGCTGATTTTATCAAGCAATGCTCTAATTTACATTAACATATGACCTTCCACTAAAATTTTTATCATATTCTCCCCACCCGCTAATATAATGTAATAATGCTACATAGTTTTGGAGGGTTTATGAAAAAGATACTGATTAAAACATTGATTGTAAGCGTGATGGTCCTTCTGCTTCCCTTTGTAATAACCATGTTAATATCAAAGAGCAATGACATGGCTTCCATAGAGACAATGGATTTTAAAATTTATTATGAAGCGAACGGATCAAAAGACGAGCTCTCCTTTAATGATTATATATTAGGTGTCGTTGCCGCAAACATGCCTGCAGGATATCAGATGGAGGCTTTAAAGACGCAGGCTGTTATTGCACGAACCTATGCCTTATATAACGTAGCACTGCTTTGTAAAGATGACCCAGATAAGACGAACTTTACCACCTCAGAGCTTGGATTATCTTATATCAGTCTGGATTCCTTAGAGCAGTATTGGGGAATTGCCGATTATAATACTTATTTTGCGAAGCTGGAAAATGCAGTATACGGAACAAAGGATGAAGTCATTGTATATAACAACGACCTCATTCTGCCTGTCTTTTTTGATACAGGTGCCGGTTTTACCAGAAATTCCTCGGAAGCTTGGGACATTGATATCCCTTACTTAGTAAGCGTTGATAGTAAACAGGATGTCACCTCCACCAACTATCTTAAAATTGATGAATACAAGGTTGAAGCTCTAATCACTTTACTAAATCAGTATTATACTGATTTAGACCTGACGGAGGATAACTTTTTTACCGAAGTGTCTGTATCCTCCAGAGACAGTGCTGGTTATGTATTAAAAATAGACCTTGGCAGCCAAACCGTTTCCGGTGAAGAATTTGCTAAGGTCATTGGATTATCATCAAATCATTTCTATATTGAAGAATATGAAGGGAAAGCACGTATCATCTGCAATGGTGCTGGTCATGGAGTTGGCCTTAGTCAGTACGGAGCAAATACTATGGCAGAGGAGGGCTCGGATTATACAGAGATCTTGACTTATTATTATACCGGAGTTTCTATTTCTAATATATCCGAAGAGGATTAGCCCTCTGTAGTTCAGAAGCTGTCCTTAATGTTAAACATATAACTAATGCCGCCATAACTATCTTGAACTGACCTCCTAAAAGTTAGATTTTTAGGTCTAACTTTTAGGAGGTCAGTTCATACTGTTTACAGCAGCATTTTTCTTATCGTAAATAAATTATCAATCAAGGAACATAAACTGAATAAAACTCCTACTGATTGAAGTGTTTTATCCTATAATTTTGTAAGCATTCTATCTAGAAGTTTAACTGTATTACCAATTGCAATTTCTTCAAATTCTGAGTAAGTCATCTCTGCGCTGTGGTCCGCCTTATCGGAAATCGCACGAATAATCAGGAAGGGAATTTGATTAAGATACGCTGTCTGTGCAATCGCTGCACCTTCCATCTCCGTACAGTAACCTCCAAATTTCTCTACCAGCCATTCCTTCTTGCCACTGTCTGAAATAAACTGATCTCCACTCACGATTCTACCGGTGTGAACGCCTACGGTTGGAATCACTTCAGCGCATACCTCCTTCGCCAGCGTTACCAGCTGAAGATCGGCCAGAAAGATGGAATTATCCATTCGAGGAATAACCCCGTGTTCATATCCAAAGCCTGTGGCATCCATATCATGCTGCAGTGTATCGATAGAAATTACAATATCAGCAATATCTATTTCATTGCGTAAGGAACCTGCTACTCCGGTATTAATTACTGCATCAACCTGATAAATGTCTGCCAAAATCTGAGTACATACCGCAGCATTAACCTTGCCGATCCCACAGCGAACCACAACAACCTCTTTCCCATTCAGCTTTCCTTCACAAAATTCCATAGAAGCAATTGTTTTTATCGTTACTTCCTGCATCCGACCCTTTAAGATATTCACTTCTTCGTCCATTGCACCGATAATTCCGATTTTATTCATTCTGTACCTCCTGTTATCCTACTGTAATTTTACTGTTATCAATGCATTTATTTTATCTTATTCATAAGGGAAATACAAATATTTTAGACTATTCCCCATTTGATTTTAATATTACTTCTCTTATGATATTTAATCATTGTATACTTTACTATATTTGTTTTCTTTTTCCAAATAATATGTTAATATGCTATTGAAAGGAGGTGTTCCTGTGGATATGAACGATGTCACCCCATTAATTGAAGCATCAAAGGAAATAATTCCACAAGTTTATGAAGACGGATTACAACCGGCAGTAAAAGAAGTGGGTAAAAGTCTTCAAACCATAACTAAATTGGTAAATGTAGCTCTTGCTCCTTTGTCAGCAATTGTTTGGGGGTATGATAAAATTAAAGAGTTTATCATTCCTGCATTGGAAAAACGATTAAAAAACGTACCTCCCGAAAAAATTATAACTCCCGATGCTATGATTGCAGGTCCTGTCTTGGAGTCTTTGCGATATACCGGGCACGTTGAAGAATTAAGAACATTATATGCTAATTTATTGGCTTCCGCTATGAATTCTGATACATCGCAAGAAGCTCATCCCGCATTTACTGAGATCATAAAACAATTAAGTGCTGACGAAGCAAAGATCTTGTCAAATCTGAAGATTTATAAGGCCCATCCCGTAATCAATGTAAGGAACTATGACGATAATACTTACTTTTATTATCTAAGAGATTTTTCAACAATCGGATATGAGTTTAATTGTAAAAATCCTGAATTAATTAGTACATATCTAAGAAACTTAGAACGGCTTGGCCTAATTATAATATCGTATCAAGCTAATACTATATCAAGTTATGATAGTTTAATAAATCATCCTCAAGTAAACCAAGTTAAAAAAACAATTACTGATTTGCATAAAACAGTCAATATTGAGCAAGGATATTTTGCATTTACCGAACTAGGTAAACAATTTTTCTGGACTGTTGTTTCTAACAAAAGTAAAATAGAAAGCGCCTGATTAAGGCGTTTTCTTTTTGCATGTCACATATGTAACTTTTTTGCGATTACTATTAGAACTTTACTTAAATTATCGCCTAAATTAATAATACACAAAAAGTAAAATTAAACCTTTTTTCGAAGCAAAATAAGTCATTGCAAAAAATATTATCGTGAGATACAATGTACTAAAGTTATGAGTGTCCTCTTAACGGTTAACTTCATACATTAGAATAGAACATATAGGAAAGAAAGGGTTTAACATGACATATAAAACTTCGGGCGTATGTAGCAGTGAAATCAACTTTGAAATAGATAAGAATACGAATACCATTAACAGGGTGCAATTCAAAGGCGGATGTTCCGGAAATGCCAATGGATTATCAAATCTGCTTATCGGTATGAAAGTAGATGATGTTATCCATAAGCTGGAAGGTGTAACCTGTGGTTTTAAATCAACCTCTTGTCCTGATCAGTTAGCAAAAGCATTAAAGGAATGGAGGGCAAAGGCATGAAACGTATCGTTTTAACCGGAGGAGGTACCGCCGGTCATGTTACTCCATGTATCGCCTTATTG
>JAQUYQ010000122.1 GCA_028691795.1 Herbinix sp. | reverse complement strand
AATTAAGAAGGATAACAATCGTGAATCATATGACCGTTCGAAAATCGAAGCCGGTGTTTTCCGCTCCTGCCATAAGAGGCCAATTTCCGTGGATCAGATTACCTCTCTTGTTGATGAAGTAGAAACCTTAATCTTTAATAGAGAAGATAAAGAAATACCGAGTCATATCATTGGTGAAATTGTAATGGGTAAATTAAAGGATCTTGATGCGGTTGCTTATGTTCGTTTTGCTTCCGTATATCGTGAATTTAAGGATGTAAGCACTTTTATGGATGAATTAAAGAAAATATTAGATAGTTAATTTTATAGGGCTGCTGCGCAATGTTAACTCATTTCGCAGTAGCCCTATCTTGATGCGTTAATTATCATTAATAGAATTTGGGTGTCATAAGTCGGTATTCTATCTGAAGCATAATATTATTTATGCACTTACTTAAGCATACTCAAATCTTAACCGTTTTTAGCGAATATCGTTTTTAAGATAATTACCTAGCTTTTTGTAATCTCTCTCAAATTCAACATGATCTCCAATATAATTGGGGACTCCTATACTGATAACCAGACGATCCGGTGTCAGGTAACTATAGATCCCCCATGTATTTCCTGACCCTATGATATCAGCCGTTTGAAAACCATTTAATAAATCTTCATCACTGATGTTATTTACATAATCCTTGATTGCTTTATTAAGCTCCAAATTACCCTCATCCACTGTTTTATAATCCCAGGTACGGAACTCTTTTACGAAATCTTTATTTAACTTAACCACATCCGGCAGCTTTAATCGTTCACTTTTCGTTTTATTGATATTGGTTGTATAAAGTAATTGTGTAGGGTATGCAGAATATGGGCTGTTATAATCAGCAGTATATGTAATACTTAATAACTCATCGGTATTTAATTTTATTTCATATTTAATCTTTAAAATGGTCGGTATTTCACCGGTTGGTGTCTGCCTCAGATCAAGATATGGGTTAAACGAGTAAATAGCAATTATCTTTTGAAAGTCCTCCTGAATGATCTGATTCCATTTACTTAATTCTTCTTCATTACCTCCGGACACAATTTGGGGATATTCGGCTTCTATTCCTTCCTTATCATATCGCTCATTTTCCATCTCAGCCTTGTTAATTTTCATGCTGTATATTTGTACACTTTCTTTTGCTAAGGTGGATTTGTGTCGTTGTCCATTCTGCATTGCCACTGCTGTTATCGCAAGTAATATTATAGCAAATGATTTCTCGATTTTAATCACCTTCATAAGTCCTCAGCTTCTACTACCTTATAATATATTATTTATGCTTATTTATTATTATTAAATTTTTCTTCCACATTTCGGGCAATAATCGAATTCCGGAGATACCTTGTAACCACAGGATAGGCAGTTAGGCTGTGCGGTATCATTTGCTTCCTTTCTTATATTTTATTTTTTATTATGTGCTTTCATAATTCTATAATGTGCAAGCAAGTACACCAAAAAACTGATTAACAACGGAAGATAGAAATTAATAATTCTGCTTAAGATCATAGCGGAAGGCAGCTCCTGTTGTGCATAAAACTGTCCGTAGATATTCAAAAATGCTTTTTCTGCAACCCCAACTGATCCCGGAACCGGAACTGCTGCAACTGCGATATTGATAAAGGATTGACCTGCCATTAGGTCTAATGCATTAAATTCCCGATAACCAAAGCTTAAATAGACCAGGTAGGAAACCATACAGTAGGCGGTCCATTGCAACACTGTCACAAAGAATACTTTGATAAACAAATCCGGATGTTTTAGTATAATTTTAGATTTATCCTGATAAGACCAGATAAGTACATCAGCTTTTGCTTCCAAAACTTCCGGCTTTTTTATTAAATGAATCTTTTCTCCAAATTTTATCGCTAATTTTACAAGAAATGGAATGACTTTCTTTGAAAACATTAATGCAGATAAAATTATAATCAATCCAAGCATAACCATCGATCCGGCAATTAGAATATACATAAACCAATTTGGTGCCTTCGATAAGATGTGAAAGCGGAAAATTGCCAGCAAACCACCCATCAGAATGATTACAATCTGACTTGTAAAAACTAAATAAAATATGGTTATTGTAGATAAATCAATATTTATCTTGTCTTTACTCATATAATACATCTGGGCTGGCTGCCCTCCACTGGCACCTGGAGTAATTGCACCAAAATAATTTCCAATATAAGCATAACCGATACATTGCCTATACGGTTTTGTCTGTCCCAGCCTGCCCATAACAAGAAAAAAATTCATTGCCTGGCATCCGGCATATAAAAACATCAATATAATTCCAGCAATCAGATAAAACGGATGTGTACTTTTAATGACCTCAGTCAATTCTTTGACCGAATAATCTTTCAAAATAACGACAATGGTAATAGCCATCAAAACCATCATTAATAGAATACTGCGAAACTGATTTTTCCGACTCACAACATGCACTTTCATTAACAGGTATCCTCACGTATTTTATTTTAACTAATTCGTTCCAATTCATTTAATACAATTATACATATTATTACCGTAATATACTATTTCTATTTAAAGGAATATAAAAAACCCCGACAGAATGATGTGACACCCATATGTTAGATTTTTGATCTAACATATAGGAGTCAGTTCACTACTGCCAAGGTTTTTTATATCACTTCACTTCCACCACTATTACAAACTAAATCTTACTTGAAAATTCAAAATAATATATGCATAGATTTCACTATCAAAGAGGTATTATCTATGCATATACTATTCTTTGCTGTATATTCCCCATACAACCTAATATAAGGCCAAGAGTATTCTACTACTCTATCTTGCATTATTATTAATATACTTTACCTGTTTTTAGAACGTCCATCAAGCTAATCAAACTAAACGGTATTATTTATTAATCAATCTACAATAATACCGGTAAAATCGAACCTAATCCTTATTATTTTAACATTATTTCTCATTATTCTGCATTTTCAATCTATATGCTTTAACCAAATGATTATACTTGTGGATATTCAAGATATCTTTTCTTTACTTCTTTGCTATACGTACGCCCAACCTGAAAGACCTCTCCCGTCTTCATAGTTGCATGGCTTCCTTCAAGTAGCGCTACCTCTTCTAAATTAATGATGATACCCTGGTTAATTTGTAAAAAATTATCTTCCAATCGGTCAGCTAAAGAGGTTATTGTTTCATAAATGCAATGCTTCCCCGATTTTGTAAAAATTACGCTTTGTGAGTTTAACCTCTCAATATATAAAATGCTTGACTGACAAATCTTCCTTTTTAGATTATTTTCTGTTATAATTAGCGGAATACGCTGAGATCTGTTGTTAATATAATTCACCTGTATGATAGCTCTCTTGAAAATTCGTTCCAGACGTATTGAATCTATTGGCTTTGTTATATAGCTAAATGCTTCTACGGTAAATGCATCATATGCAAATTCCCTGTGACTGGTTATAAATATTATGATAACTCTCGGATTTTTCTTAAGTATTCTAGCTGCTACAGCAATACCGTTTGTACCTTTCAGATCGATATCCAAGAACGCAATATCAACTGCATAATTTTCCAGATATTCGATAAGTTTATCACCACTGATAAAACCTGTTACATTTGCATCTATCTTGTATTTTTTAACTAATTCTTCGATATAGGTACAATTAATTTTGAGAGCCATATTTTCATCATCACATAAGACAATATTTATTTTCATATTAAGTTTCCTCACAAACTATCATTAGTCACAAAAAGCTGTATTATTAAATCGGCATTACTACACGGACATTGAATATATCATCATCAAAATCAAACATAATTTCGCCATTATATTTAGAAACAATATCTTTGATATTTTCTGTTCCAATACCATGTATTAATGCATTATCCTTATTGGTTATAAATCTGCCCTTTTTCATAACAGGTTTAACTCCAAATGAATTTTCACAACTAATAACACACCCTTTTTGAGTATTCTGTATCATCAACTGGATATATTTCTTTTCCCCTGATTTTTCTGCTGCTTCAATCGCATTATCCAGAATATTACCAAGTAATGAGCAGATATCTTTATTCTGCATACTTATCTCTTGCGTTGCAATTATGCTCGTAAACTCAATATCCTTTTCCTTAGCCAAGCTCTTCTTAGCATTCAAAAGAACAGATAACGTTTGATTACCGGTGATTACCAGATCATTGGCAACTTCCACATCTTCATAGATTTGATTAATATATTCCTCAAGCTCATCATATTTCTGAGAATATACCAACGTTTTTATTAAGCCGATATGGTTATTCATATCATGACGAAGTATTCTGAGCTTATCCATAATACTTATCATATCCTTATTCAGCTTCAGCTCCAGTTCGATTTGTTGGAGTTTTAATTGTGTAGCCATTTCTTCATTCGATTTTTTTTCTATTCGAAATATTAGAACTACTGTATAACCAGTTATTAATAAAACCACTCCAAAAGCGAAAATTAAAATATGATTTATATTATTTCCGATATCATGTCGATTAAAATAGGTAAATACAACACCCAGCATAAGAACAAAGTTAAAAAGTATAATAATTGCTAATTCCTTAAAGTAAGAGATCCCGATTACCATATGTCCGTTGTGTTTTCTTATAATTATTTCAAACACGAGGAGAGTCATTAATTTTCCGATAAAAATTATCCAAAAACTCATTGGATTATTACTCGCTAGTACTTCCAAGGGGTTTTCCATGATTAAACTCAGAACTAATATAGTAACTAATTCCATACCTATAATTCCTAGGTAGAATACCCCCCACCAGATTAATTTTTCTTTCAATGTGTTTTTATATAGAAAATGAAATGAAAAAAAAGTAAAAGCTAAAAGAATGATTACACCAACAACTTGATAACGCTCAAGCCCAGGAATTTGAAATATAATATGTTTCAAATTTATTAAGAAAAACATGACTGCGGCTATAACAATCGGAACCGTTTTATTATATTTTAAATCCAATACAGAGCTCATTAATCTCAACAAAATAAAGCACTCTATTACACATGGCATATACTGTATAACAAAATTAAAGCTATTTAAAATTTTAATCATCCTCTTCCTATGTAAAAAAATACAATTTATTTTATGCTTCTATAAAATTATCATTTAGGGCTAATTACATATATCTATCATACACATTTTTTTTAAAATTGCAAAGATTAAATGCATAAAGAATGATGGGCAAATTCCCACAGCATGCATGCCTGGTAATTTGCCCATCATTTCTTCTATATGAATCAATTCATCGTAAGATGAAGTGACTTCTCCCATAAAACTTATACCAAATAATTCCGCATGTTCTTAAGTGCTGACTTCTCAAGCCGGCTAACCTGTGCCTGTGAAATATTGATCTCTCTGGCAACCTCCATCTGCGTCTTTCCTTCAAAGAAACGAAGTTTTATAATATTATGCTCTCTGGCTGAAAGTTTATTCATCGCTTCTTTTAATGAAATTTCCTCAATCCAGTTCTCCTCCTTATTCTTCTTATCGCTCACCTGATCCATTATATATAGGGCGTCACCGCCCTCCACATAGACCGGATCGTATAGGGATACCGGACTTTGGATTGCATCTAGTGCATAGACGATATCTTCCTTGCTGATACCAATTTCTGCTGCTATTTCACTTATCGTCGGCTCCTTTTCATTCTTTTTTACTAAAGCCTCTTTTGCGTAAATTGCCTTGTATGCCGTATCTCTTAATGACCGGCTTACACGTATTGCATTGTTATCCCTCAGATATCTGCGGATTTCACCGATAATCATCGGCACGGCATAGGTCGAAAATTTAACATTCTGAGTTATATCAAAATTATCAATTGCCTTCATAAGTCCAATACAGCCAATCTGAAATAAATCATCTACATTCTCATTGCTGTTAGAAAATCTTTGAATTATTGATAGAACCAGACGTAGGTTCCCCTTAATATAAAGCTCCCTAGCCTCCTTATCACCCGTTAATATTCTTTGAAACAATTCTTCCTTTTCACTGTTTTTCAACAATGGCAGTTTAGCTGTATTTACACCACATATCTCAACCTTATAAAGAGCCATAACGAAACCTCCGAATCATATCATTTTCATTATAAAATGATTCACTTTTTGGCTCATGTTTATACGATTATCAATCAAGAAATAATTTCCATATTATATTAATTATTCAAATCGAACCATTTCTTTTTTGAGACGTTTAATAATCTTCTTTTCCAGTCTCGATATGTAGGATTGAGAGATACCAAGCAAGTCTGCAACTTCCTTCTGTGTCCTCTCAGCTCCATCATCGGTATTGAGGCCAAACCTCAGGTCTACAATAACACGTTCTCTGTCCGAAAGTTTTGATAATGCTTTTCGAAGTAGTTTCCGGTCTACTTCTTCCTCGATGTTCCGATAAATTACATCCTCCTCTGTTCCAAGAATATCCGATAGCAAAAGTTCGTTTCCATCCCAGTCCACATTAAGTGGTTCATCAATGGATACCTCCAACTTGGTTTTGTTATTGCGTCTAAGATACATCAAAATCTCATTCTCAATGCACCGGGAGGCATAGGTTGCGAGTTTTATGTTCTTATCTGGATTAAATGTATTGATTGCCTTGATGAGCCCGATAGTTCCGATGGAGATTAAATCTTCTACTCCTACTCCGGTATTATCAAACTTCTTAGCTATGTATACGACAAGTCGTAAATTATGTTCAACCAATATGGATTTCATCTCTGCATCACGTTCTGTCCCAAGTAAAGCAATTACTTCTGCTTCCTTCACCGAATCAAGCGGTGGCGGTAAAACCTCTGCACCACCAATATAGTGTATTTCACCCTTATGGCCAAATATAATTGTTTTTAAGTCCGGAATCATCCGAAACTGAAATTTGTTTTGAATTGATAACTTTAATAGCATAGATAAACCTCCCATTTTTCATAAGTTTGAATGAACTCAGTGTGTTTGTTCAAACTTTTAGATAAGCTCCTTATGTAATAGTACGTGATAGTCATCGTTAGTAGATAGGTGGTTATCACAAATAGCCGCGGTCACCTTCTCGTTACATATAGTTTCTTTCCCCGTATTT
>JAQUYQ010000015.1 GCA_028691795.1 Herbinix sp. | reverse complement strand
ACCGTTTCCGCTATTTCTCTTATGTCGGAAACCACTCCCTCATAGGTTGGGGAAGTGATAACAACTAGTGTTATCTCCTTATTCGTTATTAACACTTTCTCAATATCCTCGGCAAGAATTCCACCATTGATGCCAAACTCTTTGATTATCTGTGGATAACAATAGATTGGTTTCAAACCTCGGATGGCAATCCCATGGAATACAGACTTATGACAGTTTCTCGCTACCAGGATAGAATCTCCAAGCTTTGTTGCGGCTGAAATTCCGGCAAGAATACCAGCAGTACTTCCATTCACCAATGGATAGGATTTCACTGTACCATAAAGGTTGCTGATTCTCTCAGCCAGTTCCTTTAGAACCCCTTCCGGCTGATGCAGGTTATCAAAACCCTCGATTTCTGTAAAATCAATAGAATAAGGATTATCCATATGCATTATACGAGTGTTGCGCTTATGCCCGGGCATATGCATCGGATAAAAATCATCTTTCTTATAGGAAATTAATTTATCATATAGCTGTACCATGTTTGCCCAGCCCTTCTTATATCTACCTTAAATTTATTTTTATTGCTTTTTCTATAATACTTGTCCAAACTTCTTGTACTTTTTTTAGTGTTTATTATTAATATATATCATTTTTATAGGAATAACAATATTTCATATACATTTAGCATAGAAGATACCCATACCTACCCCTTTATCATATTATACCATGTTAATAATGCGAGAATTTCCGTTAAAAAAGCTACCATTTGGGAATATTGGCATAGTTCTCTACCCTTAGAGATAAAAGAGAACTTGTTGACAAATTCCATAAATGATAGCTTTCGTTGTTTAAATCTTTTTGCTGCCACTGTATGCGCAGCTGAATTATGATTCTAAGAACCTATATTATGACAATATCATACGGTCATTTGCAAATTCTCCGCCACTGGCCTTCTCAAACTTCTCGAGAAGATCACTAACATGAAGATTCTTTTTCTCCTCACCCGAAACATCGTAAATGATTTTACCTTCATACATCATAATTAAGCGGTTTCCATACTGGATTGCGTTTTTCATATTATGAGTAACCATTAAGGCGGTCAGAGAGTATGATGCAATGATCTGCTCCGACAATTCTAATACTTTGCTAGCAGTCTTGGGATCCAACGCTGCGGTATGCTCATCCAGCAGTAATAACTTCGGCTGCTGCAACGTCGCCATAAGAAGTGTTAGGGCCTGCCGTTGCCCTCCGGATAACAGTCCCACCTTTGCCGTTAGACGGGTCTCCAATCCCAAATCCAGCATTTTCAGCTTCTCAACATACAATTCTTTCTCTTCTTTGGTGATGCCCCAGTTAAGACCACGTTTCTGTCCACGTCGATATGCCAGTGCCAGGTTTTCTTCAATTTCCATATTTGCAGCCGTGCCCATCATCGGATCCTGGAATACTCTCCCCAGATATTTTGCTCTTTTATGTTCCGGTAAACCGGTAATGTCTTCCCCATCCAAGGTGATGGAACCCTGGTCCGGGAAATGAACCCCGGCTATCATGTTCAGCATGGTTGATTTACCGGCACCATTGCCACCGATTACTGTTACAAAATCTCCATCCTTAAGCTCCACGTTTAATCCCCTTAAAACCAACTTCTCGTTTACGGTATTAGGGTTAAATGTTTTATAGATATTCGTCATTTTCAGCATACTATCTGGCCTCCTTCCGTATCATTCCCTTTTTACTCTTTAGAACGGGAACGGACAGCGCAAGTGCAACCACAATCGCTGTAAATAGTTTTAAGTCATCGGTAGCCAGACCAAACTGTAAAACTACAGCTATAATAATTCGGTAAATAATAGATCCTACTACAATAGCAATCAGCTTACCGGCAAAATTCTTAACTCTTAGCAATAATACTTCACCGATTACAATGGAGGCCAATCCAATCACAATCGCACCAACGCCCATACTGACATCGGCATAACCTTGACTTTGTGTTACCAAAGCACCGGAAAGACCAATCAGACCATTGCTAAACAAAAGGCCGAGAATTTTCATCTTATCGGTATTTACTCCCTGTGCTCTTACCATTGCTTCATTGTTTCCGGTTGCACGTATACAGCAGCCAATTTCTGTTCCAAAGAACCAGTATAGAATCATAATGACTGCAAAAATAAATACCAGTCCTACCCCCATCGTGACCCAGGTCTGCAGAGTAGAATCTTTGATCCCCAATTCTTTTGCCTCAGGTAACAGCCCCTTAATCATCATGATCAGCGTATTCTGTCCGATGAGTGATGTATTTGCCTGTCCCATGACACGGAGATTTACAGAATATAAACCTATCATGGTAAGGATACCTGAAAGAATTGCCGGGATCTTAAGTCTGGTATGTAGAAAGCCTGTTACAGCACCTGCCGCCGCGCCTGCTAGGGTGGAAACGATCAGTGTTAAAAACGGATTCCATTGGAAGTTTACCATCAGAACTGCACTGATGCTTCCTCCTAATGCAAAACTTCCTTCACAGGACATATCTGCAAAATTTAAAATTCGGAAGGTTAGATAGACACCCAGTGCTAAAATAGCCCAGGTTAATCCTTGGGAAACCGCTCCGAATATTGCCATAACTATATTCATATTGTGTTTTCCTTTCTTCTGATGTTAAAATTCTATTTTAGCAAATGGAGGGCTGCCGCAACTTAGTTGATATCTTATTGCGGCAACCCTATATTATGTTCTCTTATGTATGTTTTTCTGAACTGTTACTATGATTATTGCCCTGCCTGAGCTTTCAAATCCTCGGGAATGGTAATTCCGAGTTTTCCAGCAACTTCCTCATTAATCTTCAGCGTATACTGATCGTTTGATAAGTATCCAATAGGCATTTTATCGGTAGTTGCTTTTCCTTCTATAATTTGAACTGCCTGCTCTCCGGTCAGTCTTCCTAATTTGTAGTAATCAATACCATACGTTGCTAGGCCGCCTGCATCAACCATTCCTTCTTCGCCACAAATAACCGGTATTCCATTGTCATTTGCAACTAGAGAAACTGTTGGCATACCTGCTGCAATAATATTATCTGTAGGTGCATAAATAGCATCTACTTTACCTACTAAGGACTGAACCACCTGCTGGATTTCATTGGAGTTGGATACGGTAGCTTCCTGTGCCGTTAAACCAAATTCTGCAGCTGCTTCCATTGCAATTTCTGCTTGGATCTTAGAGTTGCTTTCACTGGAACAGTATAAAACCGCAACGGTCTTTACACTCGGAACCAGTTTCATCAGTAATTCAATCTGGTCTTTGATCGGAGTTAAATCCGAAGTTCCGGATACATTTCCACCCGGAGCATCATTAGAAGCCACAAGACCGGAACCCTGGGGATCTGTCACCGCAGTTACTAGGATCGGAATATCCTTCGTAGCATTTGCAGATGCCTGAGCGGATGGTGTAGCAATAGACAGAATTAAATCATTGTTATCATTTACTAACTTTGTAGCAATAGTATTGGCATTGGATTGGTCTCCCTGTGCATTCTGCAGATCGATTTTGATTTTTTCTCCATCTACGTAGCCTGCGTCTGCCAATGCATCAACAAACCCCTGATAGCTCGCATCAAGTGCTGCATGGGTAACGTACTGGTTTACGCCGATTGTAAATACTTCGTCTTTTTTACCACAGCCGGCTAAAGAAGAAGCTACCAATGCTATTAATAAGAAAACAGTTAAAATTTTTCTTTTTTTCATAAATTTCCTCCTTTATACTAAGTACCTTATAACAATTTTTTACATTTACGCTTTAAAGCTTTAACGCTTTTAATGGATAAAGTGTACTATTAATATATGAAATAGTCAATACTTTTTTTCTGTTTTACTATAAGAAAATACTGGTTTTTCGTGCTGGTAAAACCGACCGTTTTTATGTATATTAAGCCGCCCTTATATTCGTGCTCTATTACATTTAACATAATAATTCTGCATCACAAGAAAATAGCGCTGCATTTGCATACGCGCAAATAAAGGAAAGGGTAGCATCAAACGTGCACCCTTCCCTTTGTTTAATAATATGAATGGTTATAAAAACCTTCTTTTCAATTCTTCCAATTTATCTGCCGTCATTAAGGCATCCTTACCGATATCATGGAATGTCACAATATAAGTCCATCGGCCATAGGGCTCAATTTTTTTTATTTGTGAGATATTAATAAGGTAAGATTTATGACTACGCATGAACTGTTCTGTATCTAACTTACTCTCAATGTCACTTAGGCTGACTGATGTGGTATAGGAATCCTTAGTGGTATATATTACTGTACTGCTGTTCTCCCTCTGGATCAATATAATATCATGAATATTAACAAAGCTCATACTTTCTTTCCCCTTCACCAGGAGTTTTTCTAAGCCTCGTTCAAACTTAATAATTCTATCCAGCGGCTCCCGGCTGTTAGAAACCGTTAGCGCTCTAATCCGGTCAAGAGTCTGATTTACCCGCTCCAGCTGAAATGGCTTTACCAAATAGTCAAAGGCATACACTTCAAATGCCGCCGACATGTATTCCGAATGAGCCGTAGCAAAAATTATTTTTGTCTTTGGTTCCATATCAGCTATTATTTTTGCACATTCCAGACCGCTGGAACCATGAATCTCAATATCCATAAAAATTACTTCAGCCTTTGTTTTCGTAAACAAAGCTACGGTATCTGACAGATTATCACTTTCCCCTACAATCTCAAAGCCTTCTTTACGTTCTATGATTGTACGCAGAAGTTTGCGGATACCAAGTTCATCGTCTACTAAAATAACTTTTATCGCCATCATTCACCTCAATGCCTTACATGATTTCATGGCTACTAAAGAGACTCCTCCTACTTGAGAAAGTAATCTCTTCGCACTCATCTGTTGTTTCTACGTTTACACATAGGTTTACCAAGAATCTCTGACCATATAATCGCTTCTTGCAGATTTTTCTGTGTTAAATCAGCGGAATCATTTGAGGTGCTTTTTACATTACTCCACGAGTTATTCCACTTAGAATCATTCTTCGCAAGTTTGACATCGTTCCTGCCTTTAGAATCCATAGTTTCTTTGGATGCTTTGGTATCCTTAACATCATGATATATTTTTTTGTTTACAGTCTTGATTATATCGCTTGTTCCATTTAACGGTCTCACGGTGTTGGAAAGCTCCGTATTAAGGTTTGATATCATCTTGTATATATTCATAGAATTCACCTCTTACTGCTGATTATCTGTTTCCTTTTGTATCATTATCTGTAATCGGCTTCCTTGAAGTTTCAGAAATTTTCTCTCTCATCTTAGTATCCGCTTTAATATTTTGCATATCATAGTAATCCATTACTCCAAGTTTACCTTCCCTTAATGCATAAGCCATAGCTTTTGGGACCTCAGCCTCTGCTTCTACTACATAAGCTCTCATTTCTTGTTCTTTCGCTACTGCCATAGCTCTTCGTTCTTCTGCTTTTGCCTGTGCAATATTTTTATCAGCTTCTGCTTGAAGCGTTTGAAGCTGTGCACCTATATTCCTACCCACATCAATGTCAGCAACATCGATCGATAATATTTCAAAAGCGGTACCGGAATCTAAACCTTTACTTAATACTCGTTTTGAGATATCATCCGGATTTTCCAGAACCTCTTTGTGTGATGCAGCCGAACCAACCGTAGTAACAATGCCTTCACCTATTCTGGCCAATATTGTTGCTTCTCCGGCTCCTCCGACTAATCGTTCCAGATTAGCCCTAACCGTCACCCTGGCTTTGACCAGTAATTCAATTCCGTCTTTGGCTACTGCAGAAACATTAGTGGTTTCAATTACTTTCGGGTTAACACTCATTTTTACAGCGTCAAAAACATCTCTTCCGGCAAGGTCAATGGCTGCTGCTTTCTCAAATTGTAGTTCGATGCCTGCCCTTTCTGATGCAATTAAAGCATTTACGACGCCATCCACATTACCGCCGGCCAGATAATGTGCTTCCAACTGATTTACATTTAAATTCAGCCCTGCTTTTGTTGACTTAATCAATGGAAGAACAATCCTGGAAGGAATAACACGTCTTAGTCTCATACCAATTAAATTAAAAATACTTACTTTAACATTTGCAGCCAAGGAAGAAATCCATAAGCCTACAGGAACAAAGCTAAAAAACATAACAATAAATAAACTGATAACACCAATTAATACGATCAAACTTATTGTTTCTGGCATTTTAATACCCTTCTTTCAATTTTTATTTTAGTAACTATATGAAACACTATTCAATCCATTGCGGTGATATACTTGGAGAAGTTTAAATTTAAATATATCCCTCTGATTTTAATTAATTGCTTTAACAATTAATTTTGAACCCTGTACCTTATAAATAACCAGTTTCGTATCCTTCGGGATATATTTACCCTCTGATATTACATCAAAATCGATACCATCGAAGTTACCTGTTCCTGTTGGCCTTAAGTCAGTGATAGCGATACCCTTTCTGCCCAAAAGATACTCCAGGTCATTTGAGCTTATATATCCTTTATCTTTTTTCTGCTCATCCCTTAATATAAACGGCAACTTAAATTTAGATTTAGAAAGCAATCCTAGTATAACCGCCAGCATAACTCCTAATAACGCCAGAATAATCAACGCTATAATCGCACCTTCCACAAAGGAATCCGCTACTAAAAAGATACCCACTACCAGACAAATAATTCCGGATATTCCAGGTATGGAAAAGCCTGGTATCACCATTTCAATTCCAATCAGAATAAAACCGGCAACAAACAAAATAATCGCCAAAAGAAAGATTCCATCAAATCCAAACATAACTCTTACCTCCCTTCCAGTAAGTTTTTGATAAGTTAATACTACACCTGATCGGGATTTAATTAAATACATACCCTCTAAATGATACATCTGCCTTATTACAATGTCGGAATCAGGTCTTCAAAATGCAATTACTTGTTTAGAAGAATATATCATTATATGATTTGAAACATATGACCGACTATGCTCTGAATTTTTTGGGAAGTTGAATATGAAAGCTGGTACGATCAGTGTCTGAATCCACCCATATGGCACCGTTTGCCTCTCGGACGATTTTTGATACAATATACAGTCCCATTCCATGTTCTTCTTTCTTACTGGTAGTATAACCCTTCTTAAAAATATCGTTAATATGATCTTTAGGAATTACAGGTCCATTGTTTCGGACTTGAAAGTTATAGTTAATACTATCTTCACCAATTTCTACTTTTATTATTTTTTCAGGTCCCACACCTTCCAAGGCAGTGATACTGTTATCAATAATATTTGCCAATACCTTACAAAGATTCCATGGTTCAATCGGTATGCTCTTCAAATCCGAATGAATCTCAAGGAATAAATCAATTTTATTTTTTTCTGCTGCTTCCATTTTTGCTTGCAACAAGGCATTTACCGCGGGTTGAGCGGTCTTTAACGCTTTGCTTATTTTCAAGATGTCTTTAAATACCGGATCAATATATTTCTTAGCTTCTTCATATTCTTCTAATTCCATCAACCCATAGATTACTTGGAAATGATTTAAATAATCATGTCGTTGAGCACGTATTTTAGTGTTTAATTCTTCAAGGTTCTTAATAGTTTCCGTATAATCATCATTTTTATAGCGTATTGCGAAATATAATCCGATAATCGTAATTACACTGCTCAGCAACATTAAGCCGATGGAAACATAAACATAGCTACTCACTTCATTCATTATCGTTCTTCCAGTCAAATTCCATACAGAAAGTCCAAGGATAAACTGAAGGACATTGATTAGAAGTAACGCTGATGCGATCTTTTTTATGTTCATCGAAAAGCTCTCCTGTTTTTAACTGATATTTTATGCTATGCCTTATTAATATATCCTATTCTATCACACATTCAAATATCCTGCATAATATTTTCCAGTATTTAGTCGCTTAAAGAAGTTGAAGCTTCTGGAAAAACATGCTATACCAAAAAAATCGAGAACCTTCATGGATATTGATACCGATGACAGGTTCCCGATTATTTTGATTTTTATTTTAATATCTTATTCTAAACCTATTTTACCTCTTTTAAGATTTCCTCAATTGTCTCCAGTTCATCTTCCATAAAAGCTGGCGATTTCACAATCTTAACATTTTCTAAAATCTGCTTAGACTTTGAAGCACCAATTAGAACACTGGTTACCTCTCCATCTCTGAGTACCCAGGAAAGTGCCATTTGAGCCATTGTCTGCCCACGGCCTTTCGCAATTTCATTCAAGGACTGAATCTGTGCTAAGCGCGCTTCGGTTACCTGACTCTCTTTCAAGTAACGGCCATCTGTTTTTATTCGGCTATCCTCCGGTATCCCGTGAAGGTATTTATCGGTAAGCAGACCCTGTGCCAGCGGACAGAATGCAATAATTCCAATTCCGTTCTGAGCTGCAAAGGATTTTAAACCATCTTCTTCAATATTTCTTTCAAACATGGAGTATTTTCTTTGGTTAATAATAAATGGGCATTTCAAATCAGAAAGTATTTCTATGGCAGCCTTTGTTTGTTCCTTATTATAATTAGATATTCCAACGTATAGTGCTTTCCCTGATCGAACAATAGAATCCAAGGCAAGCATAGTTTCCTCCAAAGGTGTCTCAGGATCAAATCTATGATGGTAAAAGATATCAACATACTCCAACCCCATGCGTTTCAGGCTCTGATCTAGACTTGCGGTTAAATATTTTCTAGACCCCCAATTTCCATAAGGTCCCGGCCACATGTCATAGCCGGCTTTGGTTGAAATAACGAGCTCATCTCGATATTCCTCCAAACCGCTTTTTAGAATCCTTCCGAAGTTTGTCTCAGCACTGCCTATGGTAGGACCATAATTGTTTGCAAGGTCAAAATGTGTAATTCCATTATCAAATGCGGTAAAACACATATCCTGCATATTGTCGAAACTTGCATTACTTCCAAAGTTATGCCATAACCCCAACGACACCGCCGGAAGCTTTAATCCGCTTTTACCGCACCGATTATATTGCATACTTTCATATCTTTTTGAATCTGCTTGATACATAGTGTTCTCCTTCTTCTGTTTGTAAACTCTTATGTAAATAGGTACTATTTTATTTAAACCTTTGATCATACTCGTAGTCAAGTTGTTTTAGTAACTTTCCAATAAAACGAAAAAGGAGGTACGGACAGAAACCTGGACCTAATTATGAATCAGAATGCAAAACAACGAATTGTTAGGTGTGAAAAGTGACGCTATTACCATAATTAAAGAGTCTCTTTTTAATTTAACTTATTTTAGAATTGTAATATTTTAAGGATCTATAAAAAAAGTTTGGATTAAATTCATTTATTTGAGTTCAACAATTAATTCAATTTCTACTGGCACATTACCTGGAAGAACGGCTACACCTAAAGCTGCTCTAGCATGTTTTGTACCAAAAACTTTATAAAGTGGTTCTGATACTGCATTAATAACAATCGCTTGATCCACAAAATCTGGATTTGATGCAACATATCCATTTACTTTTAATATAGATTTGATGTTATCCAAATCATCTATTGCCATCTTGATTGCTCCTAAGCAATTCTCTAAACATAATACAGCAGCATTTTTTGCCTTTTCTAAATCAACCTCTGCACCCACTTTACCATGAAATTGTGGTACTCCATCAATAGTTGGTGTATGACCTGATATATATAATGTCTTCCCATTTAAAGTATAATTTGTGAATAGCCAATTAGGATTGCAATATTCCCTGCATTGAATTCCTAATTCATTGAACATATCCTCTATCTTCATTGTATTACTCTCCATTCCATTTATTTTAATCTAATTAACTTTATCTAAATTGCAGATTTTTTGAATTACCGTATATAAAACATCCGCACCGGCTGCCAAATCCTCTTTTGTTGTATATTCATTCGGACAGTGGCTGACACCTCCATTGGAACTACGCAGAAATATCATAGCCATAGGGAATAGCCTGCCCATCTGCATAGCATCATGAGCCGGATAACTTACCATATGCATATATGGTATATTATTTTCTTCGGCACTTTCCGCAATAATTTTCCTAAGTTGATCATTACAGTGACAAGGTTCCGTATTAATGGTAGAGCTTACGGAATATGTAATATTCCTATTGGTACACTGATTTTCAACAAAAAAAATCAAATCATCATAAAGTCTTTGCCAAATATCTAGTCTTGCCTCTCTAAAATCAACTGAAATGATTGCCTTATTTGCAACTATGTTATGTTCACCTGGTTCTACATGTACATATCCTACCGTTCCTCTCGTTCGAGATTCTGAAGTAAGCGCCAATCTTTCAACTTCACAAGCAGTTGCAGCAGCTGCTGCTAAAGCATCATGACGGTCTTTCATAGCCATACCACCGGCATGCGCAGATTCACCATTGAAAGTTATATAAAATTGTTTAATTCCTGCAATATCATCTATAACAGCAATTGGCAAATCAGCATCAAGTAAATATTTGCCTTGTTCTATATGTAGTTCAATAAAAGCGAAGTAATCTTCTGCTTTAATAAAGGAGCCTGCAAAGTTATCCGGATCTAATCCCATGTTATATTCCACCATTGCCTGTCTTAGAACCTTACCTGTATTTCTATCCACAGAGATATCGGCAAAATTCATTGGTAGCATATTACAGATTGCTTTGCTTCCAAAATGCCCACCTAGGAATTGACTGGCTTCTTCATTAATAAATGCTATCATTTCTATCGGTCTCTTGGGTTTTATATTCTTTTCTCTCATTGATACCAATACTTCAAGAGCAGTCATAACTCCAGCCAGACCATCAAATTTACCCCCCATCGGAACAGTATCAAAATGAGAACCCATTAGCACTGGTGGTAAATCTTCTGATCCCTCATATCTGCCATATATATTACCTACTGTATCAACTCTTACTTTAAGGCCCGCTTCTTTCATCCATTTTATTAAAGCTAATGCTGCTTCTCGATATTCCTGAGTCCAAGCAAAGCGGCTTATTCCGCCCCGTTCGTCACGACCAAACTCACCAACTTCTTGTTCTCTATCCCATAATCTATCTGAATTAATATTCATAAAACCTCCTTATTTTTATGGTTTTATCAAAATGCCATGACCATTATCAACTGTTATTTGACCATTGTTATATACAACATTTCCACGCACTAAAGTTGTATTTACCTTACAGTTAACTTTTCTTCCCTGATAAGGAAATTTGGTATTCTTCGACTTTGAAAAGCTTTTACTTCTATCAATTATCCAAGGCTCATTGGGATTTAAAATAACAATATCTGCATCAGCACCCTTGCATATACTTCCTTTTCTTGGATACATTCCAAATCTCTTTGCCGCATTTGTTGAACTGAGTTTAACAAATTGTATCGGATCCATTCCTCTTTTAATAACCGTCTCATCAAACATCATTGGAAAAGCGACATCAATAGAGGGACTACCCCCCATCACATCCCACTTGTTCCCATTTTCCGGTTCTTTTTCTTCTTCCGTATATGGTGCGTGATCTGTAGCTAAATAATCAATCGTACCATTCATTAAGTATTTCCACATATTATCCATTCGTCTTCTGCTACGAATAGGTGGCTGTATCAGAGCGTAAGTATCATACTGATAGTAATCTTCATAATTAAGCAAAAAATAATGTGAACAACTCTCAACCGTTACATTTACATTATCCTGCTTAGCTTTTGATATTAATTCCGCTCCCTCAGGAATAGATAAATGGCAAATATGAACCGGACAACCAGTTTCTTTTGAAAATAATAGTATTTGTGAAATTGCTGCCAACTCTGCATAATATGGTCTTGACATATCATGTATTTTTAAATTCCAACTCTGGCTTTGATATTTTTCTGTTAATGTTTTAACAATTACAGGGTCTTCTGCATGAAATCCCAAAATCATATTCAACGCTTTTACTTTTTTCATGGCATCCATTTGCATTTCTGTATTTAGGTAAGGAAATGCTGTTCCTGCATATAATGTAAATCCTTTTAAAGCAATACATCCTAAATTTTTTAATATATCTAAATTATCTAAATTAGTAGCAGTAGCTCCTCCCCAAAGAGCATAATCGATTACGGCTCCTTTTTCTGCGAATTTTCTCTTCATTTCAAATGTCTCTAAATCTACTACCGCAGGATTACTATTAGGCATTTCCATAATACAGGTAAATCCACCACTAGCTGCTGCCTTTGTTCCGTGTTCAAAATCTTCTCGATAACTTGCACCTGGTTCAAAGAAATGTGTATGTGTATCTATTGCTCCTGGCATAACATATTTATTATTAGCATCTATTACATTATCGGCTATGAATTGATCCGACTCAAAAACATCTGCAATTTTTCCATCTTTGATACCAATATTACTATGTATTACTTTATCCTCTAAAACAACTTTTCCATTCTGAATTACTAAATCATATTTCATAATAAACACCTTTTTTATTATTTTATTTCAGACGGTTTACATCATTATTATCTAGCACTGTCTTATAACTGTATCTAATCTTCATCTATCATTAATTAAACAAATTGCTTTGACCCCTCCTTAGTTCTCTTTAATAAACATCTCAGTGACAGCCTAAGAAGAGGTCTCATGCAATAAAAGCTCTTATGTAATTTTTTACTGGGTAAACAATATTCTATTTTATTAATTAAGATTCATTGTTCCTAAAGGATCTAATACCTTAGTAATTTCTGCCTCGTGAATATTGTCTGAAGTTACAAGTACAAAGTCATTTTCCATTTTTTCAGGAAAGTCTGTCTGTCCTTCAATAGCGGCAACTGCCTGTTTAATTGAATTATATCCTAAACCATATGGATTCTGCGATATCATACCATCTAAATAACCCTCTAGCACATAAATAATTAATGATTCTGATGTATCATATCCAACCGCTAGAATATCTTCTCTGTTTTCATTTTTAATTGTTTGGCATGCACCTTCTGTACTTCCTTCATTAACCATAAATACACCTTTTAAATCAGGATTCTCAGTTAACAAATCCTGCATGGTATTTGCTGCTTTTTCAAGCTCACCATTCGTATAAAACGGTCCGATACATTCGAAGCCTTCCTGGCTTTTCATCTTATCCATGAATCCTTTCTCGCGATCCTGAATAACTGCATTTCCTGCATTCGTTGAAATGACAGCAAATTTTCCACCTTCCGGACACTTTTCTATCATATATTCTGCTGCACTTTGAGCTGCCTTATAATGATCTACAGAAACTGTAGTCTTACAAGCGGATGGATCTACCGAACAGTCCCAGGCAATAACAGGTACTTCTAAAGATTTTAATAAATCATTAACAGCATCCGCATTGGTTGCAGAAATTGCTAAGGCATCAATACCGGTAACCATCATATCTTCAACAATTTGTCTTTGACCTGTTCCGTCAGTATCTGTAGTTGTTCCTTGATAATTAATGCTATAACCTGCCTCTTTTGCCGCGTCCTCTGCTCCCTTTTTAACGTAATCATAAAAAACATAGAGCGTGGATTGTGGAATTAAACCGATTGTTAATGTTTTTTCTGTGTCTGTTTTCTCTGCATCTGCCTGACCGGTTTCTGCCTTTTCTGTTTCTACATTTGTAGTTTGTTTTGCTTTACCACCACATCCCCCTGCCATAACCAGTACAATTACTAGTACAAAAACATATAACTTTTTCATTTTCTTCATATTGCTATCTCCTTTTTAATATATTTTATAGTACTTTTAGTACATATAATTTAATTGTTTTTTAATTTAACCCGAATAACATCCAGAAAAACTGCTAAGATAATTACACAACCTACTGCTACCTGTTGCCAGAAAGAGCTTAGACCAATTAAGTTTAAACCATTATTCATGATACCAATTATAAATGCTCCGATTATGGTACCAATCATATTTCCCTTCCCACCAGACAGACTTGCTCCGCCAATAACTGCTGCTGCAATAGCGAACGTCTCATAACCTTCACCGGCTGTTGGAGACGCAGAAGCTACTCTTGATGTCAAAATAATACCGGCAATAGAAGATAAAAGTCCGCAAAATACATATACACTGAACTTATTAATATTTACATTAATACCAGATAGAAAAGCCGCATTTTCATTACTACCGATTGCAAATATTATTCGCCCAAATTTAGTTTTCACAAGAATAATTGTTGCAATTATAGCAATAATAAACATAAATAATACTGGGTACGGCAACCAGCCACAAAGTTTACCTTGTCCAATCCAAGTAAACGCTTCACCTGCAGAGGATGCTGAAAGTGGTATACCATTTAATATCACATAAATAAGACCTCTCATGATACTATTGGTACCTAAAGTAGCAATAAAAGGGACTATTCCTAAAACGGTGATAACAAATCCATTAAATGCTCCACTTAATATTCCTGTTAAAAGACCTAAAATGATTGCCACGGGTATGGACATACCATGATTAATAGCAATTGCTACTACCATACCGGAGCCAGCCGCCATAGACCCAATTGATAAATCGATTCCTCCTGTAATGATTACATAAGTTTCCGCTAAAGCAACTAAAACTGCAACCGATGTTTGTAAAGCTACGTTTAGTAAATTTTTCTGTGATAAAAAATTACTTGTATTAATTGAGAAGAATAGCATTAGAAGTATTAAACCAACAAAAGTAAATAGGAGTTGCATATTAGGCTTTGCTTTCTTCGTCTTAAATAAATTATGTATCGTCATTAAGTACTTACACCTCCATCATTTCACACTTCATTAATTTTTCCTGAGTGGCTTCTTCTTTAGAGAAATCTCCTGTAATTCTACCATCATTCATAACTAGAATCCGATCGCTCATTCCTAATATTTCCGGCATTTCTGAAGATATCATTATAATTGTTACGCCATTCTGTACAAGTTCGTACATCAACTCGTATATTTCATACTTAGATTTAACATCAATTCCTCTTGTCGGTTCATCAAATATTAAAATCTTTACTTTTGTACTCAGCCATTTCGCTACCATTACTTTCTGTTGATTACCGCCTGATAGGGTTTTGGCTAATTGTTTGCTTCCATAGGTTTTAATACTCATTCTTCTTATGTATTCATTTACATTTTCTCCAGCCTTTTTATCGTTAACAAATCCTAGTTGAGTAAAGTGCTGATAGCTAGCGGAGAGAATATTTTCTCGTATTGAAAGACCTAACATCAAGCCATCTTTCTTACGATCCTCAGTTAGATAACCTATTCCAGCCTTTATAGCACTTCTTGGATTCTTAATATCCACTGCTTTTCCATCAACCTTAATTATTCCAGAATTTCTTTTATAGGCACCAAAAACAGCTTTCACCATTTCAGTTCTTCCTGCACCCATTAGTCCCACTATTCCAAGAATTTCACCTTTGTATGCTTTGAAAGATATGTTATATAAACGATTCTTTGAATTAAGATTTTCTATTTCCAAAGATAACTCGCCTTTCTTATAATCAGGCTTAGGCGGAAATTGCTGAGTCAGATCCCGGCCTACCATTTCGTAAATGATTTGATTTTTAATTTCAGGTGTATATGATCTAGTGCTAATCAAATTACCATCTCTTAAAACACTGACCGTATCAACAATTGCATCCAAATCACTCATTCTGTGAGATATATAAACAACTGCAACATTTTTATTTCTCAGCTTACGTATGATATTAAATAAAACACTAATTTCATTTTCGGTTAATGCTGCAGTCGGCTCATCCATAATAAGAAGATTACAATTGTAAGATAATGACTTTGCAATTTCAACCATCTGTTGTTCAGCTACACTAAGATCAGATACTTTTCTTTCAGGATCAATGGTACACTCCAATTCCTTCAGAATGTCTTCAGCTAAAGCATTGGTTTTCTTATCGTTTAAAAAACCTTTTATTTTTAACTGAGGTTCACGCCCTATAAAAATATTTTGTGCAACTGTAAGATCAGGCATTAAATTGAACTCTTGAAATACAATTCCAATTCCTAAATCATATAATTCCTTAGGATGATTTATATTAAGCTGTTCTTTATTATATATAACCTCTCCTGTGTTTGGGCCTAATACTCCTGTAATTATCTTCACCAGAGTTGACTTACCGGCACCATTTTCCCCCATCAGAGCATGAACTTCACCCTTCTTTATCTCTAAATTAATGTCTTTTAAAACAATATTTCCAGAAAAAGATTTATTGATATTAATAGTTTTTAATAAGACTTCCTTCATAATAATCATTTCTCCAATGTGATTATGGATTGTCAGTTCTATAACATTACATCGCCTAAATTTGGTCCAAGCGTCTGTCCAGTGTATAAATTCCCGTCAGGCTCTGCAGCAAGAAAAACTGCTGTTGGAAGAATCTCTTCCAGTTCACCAAATCTAGGTAATACTAATTCTGATTCTTTTTGTTTTCTCCACTCTGGACTTACTACTCCCATTAATTGTGTTTCAATAGGTCCTGGTGCAATACAGTTAACCGTAATGTTATATTGCCCCAACTCTCTGGCCAAAGATTTTGTAAACCCAATAAGTCCTGCCTTAGCGGCACTATAATGGCAATGTTCAACACTACCTTTTTGCGCAATCTGTGATGAAAGGTTAATAATTCTTCCAAATCTTTGTTTTATCATATATGGAACCGCATATTTGCATGTCAAAAAGCTGCTTGTCAAATCAACTTCAATCATTCGATTCCAATCCTCCAAGGTCATGTCAATTAACAATTTAGGATTAGATATACCTGCTACATTTAATAAAATATCAACTCTTCCAAATACTGAGATTGCAGATTCAATAAGTTTTTCTGCAACTTCTGCCTTAGAAATATCACCCTTTTGGATGATTACTTTACTTCCATAGGATTCCAACTCTTTTTGAAACTCTTCCATTTTAACTGTATCATCCATGTAGTAGTTTAAAACTAAGTTGGCACCCTCTTTTGCATATATTGTAGGAAACCCTCTACTCATACCATGCCCTACACCTGCGCCTGTAATTACAGCTACTTTTCCTTTTAACTTCATACCAAAGCCTCCATTTTATCTTAATTTAGGTAAAAAAAAATACCCATATTAATACGATTGTATCCAAACTTGCTGCAAAGGTCGTTGTTATGGGTATTATTTTTTAATTTAAATATTACATTTTATTGCTTCTTACCATGTCCAGATAATTGTATAGTGTATATTTTGATATACCCAAATATTCCTGAACTCTTTCTCCTGATTTTGTAATTAAAAATGCTCCTTTTTCATCAAGCCTTCTTACAAATTCAATTTTATCTTCTCGTGACATTTGGCTTGGCGGATTTCCTATGTAATCTTGTGTTTTTTGGATAATACTTTCAAGGAGCTGATTTACATCCGAAACAAATATTTCATCTTCTATGTTGTTTAAATCAAACCGGTTCATTTCTCGAAGTGTCTGTTCAAAATTAAGAGTTTCCGTTATATCTGTATTAATACATAAACATCCAACAATTACTCCTTCCTTATCTCTTATATATAACGATGATGACCTTAGGTACCTTCCGTCAGGCAGCTTTGTAACATAATTATACTTATCACCATTACCCGTTGTTCCTTTTAGAACCTCTAAGCCCAGATTACTTCCTGTTCCACCCAATTGTCTGCCTGTAATTTCACCATTTCTAATATCTACTATTGTGTGCTCATAACCATTTCTTAAATCATGTAGAATAATTTCTGATTTTTTTCCTAGTTGTTGTTCCAGCATGTCCAAGAGACGATTTATAAAATTTGAGTCAAAATACTTATCATTCATTTCCATATGTTTACCTCGAGGTATTTATTTATTTATTTCTTATAAATGAATAGTACCATACTTTTAGTTTGTCGTCAATACGTATACCAAACTTTTAGTATGATTTTAACCAGTTTTTTGCCATATCCAAATAATTATTCATACTTTTAGTTTGTTATATTGTTTATACCATTACTTTTCGTCTGGTCTCTTTGTGAATAATTCAAATGCCTTCTATCATTTAATATAGTTGGCTCTTGGATCTTAAAATATAAATCGGTTATTTAATTTGTATATTTGTCCTATGAATAAATTTCAAGAGATTTATTCGACTCTTATAAATTAATGTTATATATTTTACATCCCTGCATTTCATTGAAAACTCCAACAAGATTTTTACTGTGGATATGCTCTTTGGTGTTGTATTGTCACGAAATTGTTTCAATCAGAAAAAACAGATGAAATGTTGTATATAAGAATTTTTGCTGACAGCCTTTCAAGCTAAGATCGAAAATAATAAACAAGGTAGCCGGTCTTTAAAATTATATGAATTTCTAAATAATATCAGAGAGGGTTTATTGCCCTATCAAAGCCATGGAAACATGTTGCCCGAACCTAAGGAAGACATTTCATAAAGAATATGAGAGTGAGGGAGTATCTGAACTGTACAACGAAAACTATGATTATAAAAGGGCGAAAGATGAGATGGTCAACGAAAACAGCCTGTGTTTTATTTAGAATGTCAGATAAAACAGATGTAAAATACTGTGGATTTGTAGGCGAACATCGGAAACCCCAAAGATAAAAAGAGTTCCTCTTGTGTTTGGTTTTTATACAACTCTTTCCCCTAACAACGTTGGAACTCTTTCTTTATATATTCATTAATAGAATGGAAAATGGTATGTATTTAGAAAACCAAATGAAAAGGTGCCAATAAGTATTCTCATTAAAATCTTTAAAGGAGACAAATCTTGAACAAACCAAAAGTTGTAGGCGCCACTTTCTACTCTATATTATTAGTTTTTAATTATTTTCCATATAACACCTGAGTTCGGCAAGAATGAATTGGGATCATCTAAGGAACTTATTCCCATATCTACAATATAAAGTGCCCCATCAGGCCCGAATGCAACATCCGAAGGTCTTCCGAAACCTCCTTCCCTTGTTAGGGTAGATGAAAATCCCGAACGGTTTATAGCGAAGGTGGTCACCCCTCCGGTATTAATGTCAATCTTAGAAACTCTATGTCCTATCCCGGTAAACTGAGGCTCCAGGCTTCCATAGGTAAACGGTCTGATAATACCAAATTCAGCAATGTAAACATCACCAACCTGGCCAAATGATCTGTATGGATTAAAATCAAAACCGATAATCGTAGAATCCGGCGGAAACACCGCGAAAGGCCTTGGAGGAATATTTGGATGATTCGTAAGTAAAAACTCCGGCTGCCTTCCACCATCTGGCTTAAATCTAGTGAGAGTAACCGGCTCTCCTCCTACATAATCCGGCCATCCATACCACATTCCTGGCATAATAATTTGGAATTCATCCGGAGCGTTGGCAATCGGCCGGCTGCCTCTAAGGTCACATCCATTATTTGATGCGAATAATCGATTCCCTGCATCAAATTTAAGATAGGAGGGGCTTCTTAGCCCCCAGGCAACCAACTCCAGATCTTCTCCGTTTAGTTTTGACCTAAGAATACTACCGGATGCTCTCACGATACCTTTCCTTGTCTCATAAGGTTGATTTGGTACCCCATAAGGTGAAAATGCACCTGTAAAAGTGATTTCATCTGTTTCACTTAACAGCATATTAACGGTCTCAAAATTCTGTCCATTGAGCATGATATATGATCCCGGAAAGTCGTGTAAAAAAGGCCGCTCCGTTACCCAAAGATTATCTAAGCCAACGACTCCGGAATTCGTCGTTGTCCCTTGGCCAAAGTACATTTTATTATCTTGTCCGAATGCCACTCTGCTATTACTATAATCTCCGTTACTGGGAAGTCCGGTAATTATATCCTGTCTTTCACCATCCCGATATATCACCGTAATAGCTCCTTTATGCGACACATAAATTTTACCATCCCTATAATTTATCCCTGTCAGCGGAACATTAAATTGATCGGCTACCACTTCAATCCTGCCATTTTCCAGACGATATACTGCCGGATTTCTGGATATGTATCCGGTATCAGCGATAAATATATCTCCATCCTCCGTAAAAAGGATACTGCTTGGAGTATTTAAACGCTCTGCAAATACTTCTATCGTATATCCCTGTGGGATTACAATATCCCTGGGATTAAGATAGCGCGTAGTGCCGTTAGTCGCCTGATCAAATATATTCAACCTCATCTCATCATAACTATTATAATGCATTTCACTATCTCCGGCCGTAAGTTAATATATTATATGTGCACATCAATAGGAAAGATGTCACTTTGTGATATTCCACACGAATTCCTTGCCTGCCCGGACTCAAAAATGCCATGTTACTCTTGGATGATAATCTACATTCATTTACTACGATGATTAGAATCTATATAAGAACTTTCTTCAGGTTGTTTAAACATTCCACTACCGTCAATGAATGTTCTTCAATATCTTTGATACACTGCTCTGCCTTTCTGATATCGTTATTATTATAGGCAGAGACAGCATCTCTGGCTGATTCGTGTGTTTTACAATGAGGTGCCTCCATCTTTGTAAGTATTTCAGTCACCTTTTCATTGCTACTATCCAGCGTTTTTAACCATTTACCAAGTCTGCAGTCGATATGGTCTCCTACGGTATCTATATTAATTTGATTATACCCGAGGAGCATATTATAAACTTTCCATTTCCACATTAGATGGTCGGTAATCGTTAGTTCTATCATAGTTGCACTATCGATGCTGTTAGATTTGCTAACTGCGTTCATCCGCATATGATCGATTCTTTGAGATATGTCATAATAAGCTTGTCCCGTTCTGCCCGCTTCCTTTTTCAACCCAGCCGACTTTTCGTTAATAACCATTAAACTAGAGGACATTTCTTCTGTTGCGGCCGTTTGTTCCTGTATATTTGCTGAGATTTCAGAAAAACTGTCTCCCACTGAATTCATCGCACCTTTAATATCTTTAATTCCGGAGGTGGCGTCATCAATTAATATTTTGCAGCTCTGGAATGAATTTATTACATTATGTATTTCCATTGATGCATCTGTGATTTTAGAATTTAGTCTGTTCACCATTTCTTGAATAAGGTCTACTTCTTTCGTTACGTTATGAGAAAGCTTTTTAATCTCGTCGGCTACAACAGCAAACCCTTTTCCATGTTCCCCAGATCTGGCAGCTTCTATGGATGCATTGAGTGCAAGAAGATTTGTCTGATTTGCAATTCCTTTAATTACATTTACAATGTCATTTATTTTACCTGTCTCTAAATTCACTTCATCCATTGTATTCTTCGCTAATAGTATTTGGTTCATATTGTTTTCAATGGTTTCAAAGGTATGGTCTATTTTACTTAAGCTGTTTCCGGTCTCAATCATTGTGTCACTTATCGTCTTATTTGATTCCTGGACGTAATTAGAGATGTCTTCCGTCGACGCACTCAATTCTTCACTGCTTGCTGCTACAGTTTCCACAAGCTCTGTTTGCTGACCTGCATCTTCAATCATCTTTTTAACATAATCTAGGCTTGTCATAAACTGAAGTAACTCATTGGTACTTTTTAATAATTCCTTATTGCATGTTTCTGCTGAAGTACACCGTAGCTCAATGGCTGTTAGACTCTCTCTCAATTTACCTTCTGTTTCTTCTACAATGACATTTTGATTTTTCCTGAACATAGTTTACCCCCAATTGTAGTTTAAGCTTTACCAGACCGAATGTTTACATATTTAGTATATCTACAATTGGTAGCAAAATCAATTAAAATTCGACAATTATTTCACAATTTTACAATCATTGGGGGGTTGGAGATCATACCATGCAAAGATGGAATAGCTGATGCAATCTGATTCCATGGTTGCCTTCTATCGATTAATTAATACCTACTGGTATTTTCTCCGTGTTTTCCTTATATTCATTATATGTTTTATTATAGCGAATAAAATTCTCATCACATTCTTCTAACACATTGTTTTTCATGAGCTCGATACATTCTGTACTGATTACGCTATAAATGATATCGTATTCACTGCCATCTCCATCATTTTTCCACGGTATAATCTGTATCGGTCGAGATACCTTTTTGAATACATTCTCTGAAATCTGAGGATCGATAACCCCACTCATTAATATTGCTCTCATACCAGCTTTTTTATCCGCTACATTACTAATTATGTTTCCTTTGATAACAGGTTTCTCCCAGTTCATTACACGTATTGCATCTTGATCACAATTGCTTATTACATTATTTAAGATTTGAACATTCTCATGTAACTTATTTTCTGAGTACTTATGTGTTCCTATTGCACGTTCCAAATCTTCAAAGGTACAATCGGAGATTGTAATATTTTTATTTGGTGTCTTATCATAAGAAGACCATTCTGCATGAAAACCATTCGTAACCTTATCTGGTGTGTCTAAATTGATTGCTTCTTTATTATTATTTGGAGAATCCTTATGATTCTGAAAAGTGCACTTTGTAATCGTTACATCTTTAGATGCATCTAGTTCAATAAAATGCCCACTATACATATTGCTAAATATTATGTTGCTAATTGTGATACTGCTATTATGACACATCATAATACCAACGGTATCTACATCATAATTCAAATCTATTTCGGCTTTTCCCTCACCAACGATTGCTATATTGGATTCCCCATTATACTTACGATAGGCACCCTTCTTAACACTGTTACTGTTGGAACACATTTGAAAAATAGAATGAGAAGCTCCAAACTTACTCGTTCCCGTCTTTGTTCCCTTAACAATCTTTACTCCATCTTTTAATTTAATTGTAACATTAGCAGGAATATAAAGTGTATTCGTAATTTTATAGACACCTTTTTCTAATATCAGGGTGCCACCACCTGTATTTTCTAATTTTTTTAAGTAGGACGTAATCGTATAGTAGTACCTGGTGTACTTATTATAAGTAGTATAATTAGCTGATTTATCACAGGGCTTACTTGTTGTGGTAATTGTATAAACTGAGCTTAGGCTCTTTGCCTGAACAACAAATGGCATTGTTTTGCACACCGAAAAAATGCATGCAATAATCATTACAGTTACTATTCCTCTTCTAGGTACCTTTATTCTTTTTTTATTATTTTTCATTTACACTCCCTTTGCTTGCTTTAAGCTACACTCATTAATAACAATACCACCTGTCCAAAATATCTCCCGGATTTTATCTGCTTATTACGTAATTCTCCCGGTATTTACTGTTTTCCATCTTGTACATTTACTTTATAACTTTGTTTAATCAAATCCATTACATCATCGACATTAGTTGTTGATGTTACTTTTATAGCATATTGTGCTGCAGACCACTTTCGATTACTTATATCATAAGCAATACCATAAGGATCTTTTAGTTGTCCCACAATCTATACCTCCATGTTATTACTCATCAGCTCTGCCTGCTTGATTACTATATCCACCGCACCCTGTGCCTTTTCTGGTGGGTACTTATACTTCCTGAGTAATCGTTTTACCATGCTCCTCATTGCAGCTCTGGCGGACTCTTTCTTATCCCAATCAACCGTACGGTTTTTCCGTATCATATCCGTAAGTTCATGAGCCATGTCAACCAATACAGAATCCTGCATCTCTTCTAACACTTTGGGATCAGCTGCTAGTGCATTGTAAAATGCATACTCCTCAACAGAAAGTCCCTTCTCATCACCGGCATTATATGATGTAACCATTTCATTTGACAAGTTTAATAGTTCTTCTATCACTTCTGCACTTGTAATCAGTCGATTATTGTATTGCTTTAGCAGTGCCTTAATTTTTTTGGAGAATAACTCAGCCTGAACAACTCCTGTTCTACTCATTACCTTGATATTGTCTTCTAATAATTTTCTTAGTAACTCAGCAGCTATATTCTTATGTTTCATATTACGAATGCTCTTCATATATTCATCAGAAAGAATTGATATTTCCGGATTTTTCTTCCCTGCAGCGATAAATACATTTACAACTCCATCCTGTTGTATTGCTTGTTCTAAAATTGCTTCTATGCGTGAGTTAACTTCATTAGCTGTTAATCCAGTACCGGTCGTCACTTTACATACACCAGCTTTAACTCCCTTGAAATACTCTATTTCTTTTTTAAGGTCATCGGATAGAAGGCTTCTACATAATGTTTCTGCCTGGCTAAGAGCAGTAGCTTCTCGAATAAAGATTTTCTTTTCTTCCACTTCAATTCCTAGAACAAAGTTCACACCTTTCAGAAGAATATCAAGTCTATCCCTATTCGACTCTCCGAAAAATGAAGTATAATCAAACCCATAGAAAAAGTCTCTCATGATTTCTAACTTTTCTAAGGCTATTTGTAGAGCCTTAGTAAGATCTGGCACTTTGTCTTTATCTCTGTTGGTATACTGGTTTAATGCTGATTTGAGCTCTGCAGCCATACCAATATAATCGACAATTAATCCGGCTTCCTTATCTTTATACACACGATTAACTCTTGCAATCGCCTGCATAAGATTGTGACCTTTCATTGGTTTATCAATATACATCGTTGCCATAGACGGTACATCAAATCCAGTAAGCCACATATCTACAACAATTGCTATCTTGAAATCACTTTTCTCATCTTTGAACTCGTAAGCAAGCTCCTTCCGATATTCCTTATTGCCTATAATATCATGCCAGGATTCATCATCTTTGTTACTTTCCGTAAGGACTACTTTTACCTTTTTATCCCAATCAGGTCGCTTAATTAAAAGCATCTTATATAAATCAATCGCTATTTTACGTGACATACATACAATCATTGCTTTTCCTGATAATACGTATTTTCTGTCCTCATAATGAGCTATGATATCATTTGCCAGCATATCAAGTCTTTGCTTGGAACCGATGATGGTTTCAAACTTAGACAAGTCTTTTTTTGATTTCTCTATAATGAGTTCGGTTGTCTCTCCACTCATTTTACTGTACTCATCATCTATTTGCTTTAATATATCCTCATCTAATTTCAGTTTAGCAGTTCTGTTTTCATAATAGATTGGTACGGTTGCACCGTCCTCTACTGCCTGGGTCATATCATATACATCAATATAATCACCAAAAGTTTCAATGGTAGACTTATCATCCTTATCAATCGGGGTTCCGGTAAATCCGATAAAGGTTGCATTTGGTAAAGCATCACGCATATTTTTAGCATATCCGTACTTCCATTCACCAGTAGTACGGTCTAACTTTGCATCCAAACCATATTGGGATCGATGTGCCTCATCTGCGATAAATATAACATTTTTCCGGTCAGTTAATATCTCCGGACTTTCCTCAAACTTCTGAATCGTTGTAAATACAATCCCTCCGGCATTGACGCTTAATAACTCTTTTAAATTGCTTCTATCTTGAGCTTGTTTTGGTTCCTGTCTTAATAGTAGCTTGGAACAAGCAGCAAATGTATTAAATAACTGACTATCCAGGTCATTACGGTCTGTTAACACAACAATGGTGGGATTACTAAACTCCGGATCACTAACAATCAGCCCTGTATAGAAAACCATAGAAAAGCTTTTCCCACTTCCCTGTGTATGCCATACAACACCTACTTTTTTATCATTCTTCTGTAAAGCAAGTTTTGTTCTTTCAACCGCTTTTCTAACCGCAAAGTACTGATGATATCCAGCTACGATCTTGACTGTATTCCCTTTGATATCCTGATATACGATGAAATTACGGATGATATCGAGTAACCGTTCCTTCTTAAATACCCCTTCCATTAATACACTGATAGGACTAAAATCCTTCACCGGGGGTTCACCATCTTTTGATTTCCAAGTCATATATCTGGTGTAATCAGCTGTAATTGTTCCCATGCTTGCATTCACGCCATCGGAGATTACATTAAATGCATTGTAGTGAAATAAGGTCGGAATATCCTTCTGATAATTCTTCACCTGATTATAGGCGTATTCCATTGTTGCCTCTTCTGAAACAGCACTTTTTAACTCGAATAATACCAAAGGAATACCGTTAATGAATATCAAAATATCCGGTCTTTTATTCTTATATTCAATTACGGTAAATTGATTTACTACATGAAATTGATTATTTTTAGGGGCATCAAAATCAACCAACTTTACCTGGAATGTCCTGTTCTCATATCCTGATCTGTAAGGTATCGGTACACCTTCAATAAGAAACTTATGAAAAGCCTGATTAATATCCGCAAGCTTAACTAAGCCTATATTACGTATTTGCTTATAAGCTTCTTCTGCTATTTCAGCTGTAATTGCTGGATTAATCTTAAACATTGCTTCATAGAAGTATTCTTCCAATATTACTTGGTGGTAATCTCTCGCAATATTGGGAGCGTATAGATGATGGTATCCTTTAGACTCAAATTCTTCTATTAATGCTTGTTCAAAAGTTTCTTCTGTGAATGGCATAGTATTTCCCCCCTGCTAAGTCCCGTTTACATTTAATTATCATTCATTCCAAATTCTTTCGTCATTAATTTTTTCTTATATAATGATTCAATTTTTATTATCTCATCATCAGTCAAATTCTTTGGAAGAATCTGTAGGATAGAGAATTAAAACTCTTTGTATCTGTCTGGATAATTACAGACAACTTCCTTCATAAGCTTATTGTTACCATGTCCGGTTGTTACGTAAATAGCCCACCTACCCAATAATCCATCTTTACCATATGCGCTACCAACGTATTGCTTTCCATTATTTCTATCAACAATCAGATAGATGGCATTTATATAATAGAGCGCTGTATGCCATTCAGAATATGTTATCGTGTCATTCATATAAGATATCTGTTAAGTATAGCGATGCCATAATATCTCCTTTTTAAACTTCATTGTATCATTTCATTATATCCTTTGATGCCAAATACCAATTCTTTATATACCGATCAGCTAATAAGACTTTATCCCTCTCAACATGCCTTATGAAATCACCGGTAAGTCCATCCCAATCATCAAAATGACCAGGCTCTAGTAAAGCCCACTTGAGCTGTTCTAATGTCCAATTAGATTTAATTGAGTTGTTAAGCATTGATGTTGTTACCCAATTACTTTCATTATCTACTCCACCAACAGCGATTGGAATAACATGATCAATTGTGGGAAACATCTCCCAATATGCAATGTGTCCCTCAGTCATTTTTCCATTTTTATGATAAGGAAATTGTTCCGGAAAATATGTAGAATATATCTTCAATATGCCTGGATTAACCAACCTATTTCCAGAATATCTATCAATAAATCCATCTTTTCGAAAAACCTTCATCTTCTGCCTTATCGTATATTGCCGGTGAAAGATTTCTTGTTTTTGAAAAGGATATTGATTTTGAATTATCTCTTTTGCCTGCTTCCTATTTCCTTGCAGCAACATATACGATATCTCTTGTAATATAGAAACCTTATCATTCATTTCATCATAACCTTTCCCACCTTACATCCAGATTCATGCTACAATCTTAATACCAATTTAACTTACCATGTTGTTGTAACGTCTTGATCATCTTCGATACTACTATCATAATAAGATTGTGCCATACGTTGTTCGACCGATCTATTTATTACTCCTATATTTAGTTCAGTTATATTTCTTATTTCAAAATTGTTTATAAAGAAAACAAATCCATAATCTGATATAATCTTACCAATTAACTCGTCCGCATATGAAGAACTAACCAAATTAACCTTCTCGAAATCTAATATAATTTTTTTATTATTTTCTCGAAGTGTATTCAGCACTATATTTTTAAATCGTAAAGCAGCTTTTCTGGTTCCGGTTCCAGCCGAATCCTCAGAAACTTTAAATAAAAACTCTCCCGAATCTAATTCTCTATTTTCCAACCATAAGTCTACAGGTTTATAACTATTTAATGCTTTTGAAATATCTATCGACTTAGAGTAATCAATTTGAAAATCAACTAAAGTTGTTCCATTTTCTTTTCCAAAATGCATATAACCACTCTCAACCGTTTTGACCTTATCATATAAAAAACTATATACTGCACCACAAGAACTTATTTTTATACCACCTTTGTTTTCATCTATAATTCTTGATAAACCCCACATTCCATTTCCTTGTCCCACTCTCTCATCCCTTGTTACACGTTCTTGTAATGCAAGTGTAATTGCATCCAATGGTTTGTGTGGCCTATGTTTAGAATTCTTTAACGAATTATAAATTCCTCTACCACTGTCAAAAACACATATAGATAATTTAGAAGTAGCCTTATGTAATTGTACCATAACTAATCCATAAGGAGATTCTGAGTGCTGTAATACGTTATCCATTACTTCATTCAAACACCATTCAATACTATTCAACACTCCACACACTAATTGCTCTGATTCCCTGATTGAATTTGTTATTGCTGTTACTATTGCGTTAACTCCTTCAGAAGTACTAAATTTCCATACTTTATCAAGCGGATATCTAAGATCAGTTATTTGCACATCATCTTCGATAATATATGGTTTTCCAAAGGCCGTATGTTTTATATAATCTAATTCATTGGGTGGAAAAGTAAAAGTGATATTCAAATTCAAATTTCTATAATATTCTGTAATACCAGCTACTGGCACACAAATATTAGGATAAGTTTTTTGCTTATCGTTAATAAAAACATTAAAATCAGTATAGCCCTTCCTAATTCCTGATAATATAGAATCATTAAAATGTTTTGGTGTATTCATATTGTCCATAGAAAGCTTTATTTCATAATTATCTTTCATACTACCCCCATATTAAAAATACCAATTTAGCTTACAAAACATTCTCCTTACACAACACGACTTTTTAACTTATTGCTACTTCTTTTTAAACATAGGATGATCTGCAAGTTTCATAAGTTCATTAAGTTTCTGTGGATTAGTAAACAGTTCACCCATAACGCCATACATCGCAGCACTACTTTGTTCTTTATCCTTTTTATCAATATCATATTGATGCTCCAAACTTATAATTTCTAATTTATGCTTATGTTCATTTTCAATTCGTTCTTGTTCTAAAATATGTTTTTCTTTCAATGATTCTATATCAATCTCGTGCTGTTTCATCAATCTTTCAATATCATGCCGATTTTCTTCTATTAATGATTCCATCTGTGTTGTTGTTGTTTTTTTAGTTGTTAGATATGTAATTATCCCTGTTATAAGTGCAGGAACGCAGGAAATAAGAAATGTATTTATTATTTCACTCATTTTTTCACCCATCCTAATTTTATCTATTTAACATTTATAACAAAGCTCTATGTTTGAGGAAGCTAAGTCACCATCTCCATTCATGCGTTTAGGAAAAAGCATGTTCCAAAAACTACTTAATTTCCTATTCTCAAGTGATCTCTTTTTTATGTTACCCATTATTGGTTGTGCAATGTCTGCAGAACCATCAACATTCTAAATCTAGTTCTCCAGCCATTAATTTGGTAAGCAAGGTGTTTCTAATTTCTGAAAGCAAGGTGTTTTCTTTAATATTTGAATCTACTTTTTCATAAACATCCTCCAAAAACCGCGAGAATTTTTCTTCAGTTATCTTATCCGCAATCAAAATTCGCTTTTTTTTGATAATATCAAAAGTGATTTGAGGAAACGTACCCGATCTGCTTTCTGCTTCCATTTGCAAATCATTTATAATTTTTTGTGATGTTAAAAAATTATATAATCTCCTTGGTGATATACTTTTTGCTCTTATAACCATTAGTTTTGTTGAAACTACGTAGTCTTCGGAATCAAAATTTACATACGCATAGTGTTGATTTATGGGTCTGATTTCACTATAAAGTATATCATTCTGTTTTATGCTTTTCTTAGCTTGTCCAGGCATTGATGAAACTTCACTGTAATTAGAATGAGCAAATTGACCATTTGTAACATCACCTGTATTCAGAAATATTAATTGCTCTTTATCAAATGCATGCTTTTTAGAAACACTTTCACATACATTATCCAACTCAACTAATTCCCAGGAAGCAGGTATTAAGCCAATCTCAGATTCTTTAAATTCTGTTTCCTCATAAACGCTAAAATTCTCAAACCAAGATTCATATATATTGCTAATTAACAATTCTAAATTATCATTTAGTTTATAATTAAGTCTGATTTTATCATCTAGATATTTTAATATCTGCCCTGATCGCTTCTGATAATCAGGATTAGGAATCTTAGCTGACAAATTATTTAATATTTCTTGAGTTAAAAGAGGTTGGCTACTCCCGATATGGAAATCATTTAACTTCATATGTAGTAGAAGATAATACATAAAATAAAAATCAAAATCATCCTTAACTTTTGCTAATATTGCATTATCTGAAACCCAGATTTTATTGTTTTCACAATAAACACTTCCACAATATGCGCCAACTCTTCCAATAACTATACTTTCTCCTTCTGTATTAAAATTATCACAATAATCTAGTACACCATTGCCACCATATACAGGTATATTTCCCTTTTCACTTGGTCTCTTTTTTCCATTAGAAAATATAAATATCTGATTAAGTTTAAGCTCCATAATATCACTATAATTCATATCCAATCCCTCCAAGAGCCTTCTTTATTTTTTCCTCCAACTCTCTGGATTCCTTAAACTGCTGACTAATCTCTTTTGTCAGCTTCTCTATTTTCTCTTCAAATGGTATGCCATCATCCTCTACCACTTCAATTCCAACATATCTTCCCGGAGTAAGGACATAATCATTCTCCGATATCTCATCTATAGTTACTACCTTACAGAAGCCTTGTACATCCTCATATCCCTGATTATTTTTCCACTTATGATAGGTATCAGCTATTTTCTGAATATCTTCCTCACTTAATTCACGGACACGTCGGTCAATCATATGACCAAGATTTCTGGCGTCGATAAACAGTACCTTCTCCTTGGTACTTTCATTTTTACCTTTTCTCATAATCCAAAGACATACAGGAATACCAGTGGAATAGAATAATTGTCCCGGCATTGCAACAATACACTCCACAACATCAGAACGTAGCATATTTGCACGAATAACCCCTTCATTTGATGTATTCGAGCTTAATGATCCATTTGCAAGAACCGTGCCACAGACACCATTCATCGGATTAAGATGATGAAGCATATGCTGTAACCAGGCATAATTTGCATTACCTGTCGGAGGTGTTCCATATCTCCAACGAACATCCTCCTGAATTTTTTCTCCACCCCAATCAGAAATGTTGAAAGGCGGATTGGCAAGAATGAAGTCCGCCTTCAACTGCTTATGTAAATCCTCATGGAAGGAATCTGCATTATGGGTTCCAAGATCTGCATCGATCTGTCTTAATGCCAAATTCATTTTCGCAAGCTTCCAAGTTGTCGGGTTGCTCTCTTGACCGTATACAGAGATATTATTGACATTACCCTGATGTTCCTTAATGAATTTCGCAGACTGGCAGAACATACCACCTGAGCCACAACATGGGTCATATATTCTACCTTTATAAGGCTCTATGATTTCAACCAAAGTACGTACTATACATGATGGAGTATAGAATTCTCCTCCTAATTTACCTTCAGCACTGGCAAACTTACCAAGGAAGTATTCATATACCCTTCCTAGTACATCTCTTTCAATTGCTGAATCCGTACCTACATCAATATTTGTAAATAAAGTTACTAATTCACCTAATCTTGTCTTATCAAGTTCCGGTCTAGAATAATTTTTGCTTAACACCCCTTTTAATACCGGATTTTCCTTTTCAAGAATTTCCATAGCATTATCAATTACTTTTCCTATTTCTGGCGACGTAGCATAGGAAGAAATAACACTCCATCTAGCATCAATAGGAACATAGAAGATGTTCTCAGCCAGATACTCATCCTTATCTTCTTCAAATCCTGCAGCCTCATGTACTAAATCTTCATATTTACTATTAAAGGAATCCGATACGAATTTCAAGAATATAAGACCCAATACCACATGCTTATATTCTGATGCATCCATGCTTCCTCTTAATTTATCTGCTGCTAGCCATAGCTTGTCTTCAAATCCTATTGTTCCATTTGCCATTTGTCGTTCCCCTTTTGCCTTTTGGAGTATTTTAATCCATCATCTTGTTAACGGATGGGTTTTACTAAAAATAATTGTATAATACATCTTTTTTAATTATAATCCATTATCCAATGTATTACAAATAAGTTCAACATTTTTTTACAATTGATATAAAGTTATTTTCTTATTCTAGTTTTTTTAGTCGCGTTTTATATAAAAAACTGAGACCTGCACCGCCACCTCACGACCTTCGTCGTTCGGTCGCGTAGGCTTCGCCTATACAAAGTTTTTTACGCACAAAAAAGCACCTACCCCGAAGCTCCTATGTCTTCAAAATAGATACTTTATAAGTGCGCCTCCAGGGACTCGAACCCTGGACACCCTGATTAAGAGTCAGGTGCTCTACCAACTGAGCTAGAAGCGCTTGTTTTTTTTCTGAACGCAAAAGTTATTATATATAATGTCGAGATAAATTGCAAGCGTTTTTTCAATTTTTTTAAAAAAATATATAATTTTTATGTTTTAGGGAAGAAAACCCTCGATTCCAAAGATTTTTCTTCCCTAGATATTCTATCTTTTTACATTATTTGAGTTTTTAACCTATTTATGAGCTTCCAGTTTATCTAACAGCGCTTTTTTCGGAACTGCTCCTACCACTGTGTCTACAGGCACTCCGTTTTTAAATATAATTAAGGTCGGGATTGACATTACACGGTATTTTTCTGCCGTTGCTGATTCCTGATCTATGTTTATTTTTCCTATTTTAAATACTCCTTCGTACTCGTCCGCTAATTCAGCTACGATTGGTGCAATCATTTTACATGGTCCACACCAGTCTGCGTAGAAGTCTACTAATACGGGAATGTTTGATTCTAGTGCTTCTTTTTGAAAGTTTGCATCTGTAAATTGAAAAGCCATTCATCTTCCTCCATTCTTTCCTGAGTAATTTGTAAAACTGTTTCTTACTCAACTTTTATCCTGACGTTTATAGTATCTTAATTATTACCTTTTTTATGTGGTTACATGGTAATATTATAACATCAGTGAAAAAAATACAAGTAATTATTTGTCTGCAAGCAGCCTGGCTTGGATATCCTCTACCTTTTACATTTTCTTTTTTTCGTTGAGCTATTGAGTATTTTTTCAACTTCATCCCAGGATGATTTTAACTTCATTACTTTTCGATTAAATTTACATGATCCGGTCATTTTGGCAACCTTACACTTCCAATTTCTTTTCATCCAGACACCTGCAATACTCATTTTTACTATTCTATGAAATATAATATGATTTAGCACCCTGTCCGATGTTATTTTTTGACGCTAATCCCGATATGCCGTCAGCTTATGAATGGGATTGCCCATTGCCACAAAACGTTCCTCGTACTCCGTCATCACATTCTGATCCAGATACTCGCTATGATGCAGATCATAGGTAAGATCCCTCAGTTTCCATCCTGCAATCTTTGCTTCTTCAACTGAAAAGTCAAATAACATGCGGTTATCTGTCTTAAAGATTACCTCTCCATCCTTTTTTAAGCAGAGGTTATACTTACTTAAGAATTCCTTTGATGTTAGACGCCTTTTTGCATGCCGGTCTTTTGGCCAGGGATCAGAAAAATTCAGATAGATTCTTGCAATCTCTTCCTGCCCAAAGATATTATTTAGATACTCTGCATCAAAGCGAATAAAATATAAGTTTGAAAGCTCTATTTCCTTCCTCTTTTCTAGAGCCCGCAGCAATACACTTGAATATTTTTCTATGCCGATAAAATTAATCTCCGGATGGCTAGCAGCAAGCTGCATTATAAATTTTCCTTTGCCCATTCCAATTTCAATATGAATTGGATGGTCATTGCCAAAGAGCGTATTCCATTTCTCTTTGTATTGTTCCGGATCATGCACGACATAATCATTTGCCGCTACCATTTCTCTTGATCCTCTGATATTTCTCAGCCTCATATTTCTCCAGTATAATCACAGCCTTATACTAATGGCTTGATTACGTTCCTTTCAATTTGTTTTTCCCGGGTGATAAACCGGCTTTATTATTAATTTTTTTCAATCCTAATGATATTTCATATAATACCCTGAACTTCTTCCATTATAATTTCTATCTCTAAATTCGTCAATTAATCTCTTTTCTCACCTATTCCAAAGAATCTTTTCTTGTAGTATACTATAGAGAGTTACACTTTCCTTTGTAATCAGTAGTTTGAAAAACAGGCTAATGTATTTATTTCAACCGCAAAAAAGCATGAAAGTATGCTTTAAATAATATAGATGCTATTCTAGCAGAATGGAGGATGTTATGAAAGTTATTGCAATTAACGGGAGCCCGAAGCCAAAGGGGAATACCTACTATGCCCTGAAAACAGTTTGTGAGGAACTTGAAAAGCAAACTGTAGAGACAGAGATCATACATGTAGGAAATATGCAAATTAAGGGATGCATCGGCTGCGGCCGCTGCCAAGAGGGCCACTGTTCCTTCTCCGATGAAAGTTTTCGTGAAATCGTTTCAAAGATCTATGCTGCCGATGGTTTATTACTTGGTAGTCCTGTATATTATGCCAGCATAGCCGGTACAATGAAATGCTTCCTTGACCGGTTATTTTATGCTAATGCAGGGAGGATGCGTCTCAAAGTTGGTGCTTCTGTAGCTGTTCTACGCCGTTCTGGTGGTGTAACTACCTTTGATCAATTAAATAACTACTTCTTGATTTCTGAAATGATGATTGCCCCATCTTATTATTGGAATGCAATTCACGGTGCAGCCCCTGGTGAAGTATCTGAGGATTCAGAGGGCATTAGTGTTTTGAAGAATCTAGCTAATAATATGGCTTGGATGCTAAAAATCAAAGAGTATAGTAAGGAAGTTTATCCAGCCCCTTCTCCAGTGGAACGTGCACGGACCAATTTCATACGCTAAGTGCTTGTTACAATTCAGCACTTCCAAATAGCTGCAACGATTTATACTACATTTCAACGGTGAAAGATTAGCATATTTTTCGCAACTTCTTTAAGAAAATTTATACAAAACCGCCTGTACCGTATCGCCACGAGAGCAACGGTGCAAGCGGCTTTATTATTTGGTAGGGTAGTTTGTTAGGGTACAGGCTAAAAACACGAGAGAGCCACGAGATTTAGGCGAGATTTGCCGCAGAATGAAAGAAGCCACTTCCGTATATACAGAAGCGACTTCTCAACCACAGTATTTCATTATGACACCCTCCGAGCCTGTTTTAGTTCCTCTAACCTTTCGGCGGGGATAAAGTGTCTGTGCTTTTCCAATAATCTTTCGATTTCCTCAAATGCCTTATACCGCACCGACAGT
>JAQUYQ010000121.1:3332-7355 GCA_028691795.1 Herbinix sp. | reverse complement strand
ATTATTAATCGTTTAATTGTAATATCTTGACGAAATTATATACGATTGCTATGATATATTAAAGAATTAAATATTTGGAAATATGGTAATATGTTGGAAGAGAGGATACTTCGTGCTAGTTGGAATTTGTGATGATGAAGAAATTATAAGGAATGAGCTTATTCGGTTATGTGAGAAATATAAAGCATCAAACATGTCAGACTTAGATATAAAATGTTTTTCATCTGGAGAAGAGCTGATAGCCTGCAAACAGCCAATCGATATCCTGTTTTTAGATATCCAGATGAAAGGCTTGAACGGTTTAAAAACTGCTGAGAAAATCCGTGAGAACGATGAAAGTATGACAATTATTTTTCTTACTGGGTTTCGAGGATTTATGCAGGCTGGTTACAAGGTAAGAGCATTCCGGTACCTTTTGAAGCCGGTGAATGAACAAGAATTTATACAATCAATAACAGAAGCAATTAAGGATATTACAAAAAACAGTAAAGCAATTGTTGGACTGGATGGTGATATCCGATTTGTTAAGCTGAAGGATATTATTTATGTGGAATATGTTGATCGTTATACAGTAGTAAGAACAAAAAAAGGTACTTATGAAAGCGCAACATCCATGAATGAATGGGAAAATATTTTGAATACGGGAGATTTTTTTCGCGTACATAAAGCATATATCGTAAATATGGAGTATATTGACGAGATCGGTAAGGAAATCCAACTGGATAATGGGGAAAAGGTAGAAGTATCATTTCGTCAGGTAGCAAAATTGAAAAAGGCTTGTAAAGCGTACAGAAGAAGAAATGCAAGATAAGGAGAAATGAGAACATGAGTTACATTGGATATGTTTTTTATTCCTATTTAACTGACTTTAGTAAAATATGGATTGTATTTTGGGGGATCATGAATGTCCCACCAGTAAAGAAAAAAAACGTTTATATAATAGCAGTGATGGCACAAAGTATCTTATTAATTATAGCAGGAAATTATTACAAAGAACATCCTGATCAGGTTGCTGTTTTTTGGACAGCAATGGTAATTATTGCAGTTTGTTATCTTTTTGAAGGAAAATTCTTTAAGAAAATAGCTTATTCCTTGCTTGCCTATATATTAGTTCTGCTTTTAGATGCCTGTCTCGCGGGTATTTGTTCTGCAGTCGCAATTAATGTGGGTAATAAATTTATGCATTTATTATTTAATATAACAAGCGTAATTATCTTAGGTATTTTTGTTTGGTTAAAAAGAAGAAAAAATAAGTCGTTATTACAAATTAATATATCAAGAAAGATTTATGCATTACTTTTTGCTGGTTCAGGCACTGGGGTTATATTAGTGTCAGGACTATTGGTAAGATCAAATAACAAGACATCTGAGGCTGCTCGTAAAGTAATTATTATCGTTACCATCATCGTAGTCATATCCTATTGTTCTGTCTGTTTAATGATGGTTTTAGTTACCGAATCCAGAGATAATTATAAAGCATTATCAATGATTAATCAGAGCGTTATTGAATCACAGCAACAATACTATATGTTGGTTAATGATAAACAACAGGAGATAAGAAGTATCAAGCATGAGATGAAAAACCATTTTGCCTGTATCAATGGCCTCTATAAAGCAAATAAACATCAGGAAATGGAGCAGTATATCAGTCAATTGATTGAAGATTCTAATATGTCTACAGATTTATTTGATACCGGAAATGATATTGTAAATGCAATTTTAAACGATGCACAAAGCAGATATCGGAAAGATCTTATCGCAATTCGTTTAGAAGGCGGTTTTCCACAAAAATTTAACATTGCTCCCATGGATTTGTGCGTTATTTTTGCCAATATTATTTCTAATGCAGTGGAAGCGATACAGCGTATGGATCGTAAGGATGAGAGCTTTGCATATGTTGATGTAAAAATAAGCAGTTTTAAAAATGATTTATATATTGATGTAAAAAATCCAATAGGTAATAATATTGAGGTTCAAAATGGCAGATTAATAACCTCTAAGAAGGATAATACTCTTCATGGATTTGGAGTTAAAAATGTGATTCAGAGAGTGGAAAAATATCAGGGAACTTATAATTTTGGAATTCAAAATAATTATTTTTTTATAGAAATTAATATGAAAATTTAAATGTAAAACAAGTGATTTGTTTAGCCATTTCACTTGTCAAAAATAAAAAAACGACGTTCATGCAGGAAAAAACGACGTTCATGTTCTGCCTTATTGTACAGACCTTGGTTATATGCTATAAAAAGCTTGTAACCAAGGTCTTCTAACAATAAGGAGGTTTTACTATGTCAACTATGTCTCTTGATATTATTGATATAATTGTAAAATTTTTTGGAGGTTGATTTTAAGTTCGAAAGTATCTATTGGGGAATAAATACTTTACCAATTCATTTTAACACTAACATGAAGTGCTTGGATTGAGAATATCAATTCCAAGCATTTTGTGGCTAGTGATATTGCAAAAAGGAGGATCATGAAATTACTTCGTACTTATTCGAAACTAATGATTGTAAGAAATTATTTAAACTATTTATTTGTGGTTTTATCTATTGTAGTTACCTACATATTGAGCGCTATAACAATGGTGTATATGGATAATATTTTAATTCTTAGTACAGAGTCGTTGTATTCTAATTTGCATTATATTTATATCAGTGTACGTACCATATTTTTTATTGCGGGTATTACTTTTGTAATTAGTCAGTATTACAATATTATGAAATCCAGTATGAGGGATTATTATATTCTTAGAGGACTCGGAGCAACTAAGAATACCATTCGTATTCTGATAATTTTGCAAATAATCTTCTTAATGGTTGTTTCTATACCGATTGGCTTGTTAGGCGGTTATATACTGACGGGTTATATTATAAACTTTCTGGGGAAGTTTTCATTAAATCATAATACTTTAGAATGGATTGCTTCCTCTACTACCTTTTTCCTGCTAGCAGGGGCTACATGTTGCTTAATCATATCAATAGGAGTTTACCTCGAAATAGGAGTTAGGAAAATGCCGCTATCTAATATTTTATCTGACTATCCCATAATTGGTAAGGAAGGATAATTTATGGCAATATGCAAAGTTAAAGATTTAAATAAGACTTATAAAAAACAGCATAACGTAATTAATGCTATTGTTAAGTGTAATATAGAAATCAGTGCTGGAGAGTGCGTTGCAATCAGTGGCATTAAGGCATCGGGTAAAACCACACTGTTACGTTTATTAGGTGGATTGGAACGGCCTACAAGCGGAGAAGTATATATAAATCATCATAATATAACTACGTTCAGTGATGATGAACTGGCAATTATGCGGAGGGATGAGATCGGTTATGTATTCCAAAATGACAGCTTAATTCCTGAGCTTACCGTACAAGAAAATATTATTCTACCAACAAGATTGACTCGTAAAAAACAGGATATGGCATATTACCATGATGTAATTGAACGCTTGCATATTAATGAAGTGTTGCCTCATTATCCAAATCAATTAACTATAAATCAAATGCAAAGTGTAATTTATGCACGAGCACTGGTGAATAACCCTAAAATAATTATAGTGGATGAACCGTCCGGATTTATAAATCAGCATATAGATAAAGAAATACTGGACTTTTTATTAAATACGATATATCAATACAATAAGACTTTAATAATGGTTACCAATGATTCTGAGGTTAGTATTTTTGTTGATCATATTATCAGACTTAAAGATGGAGAAATAGTAGAGGATCGAAGAATATCATAATGTAATTTGTTATAATCTGCAAAAGCAGCTTGCAAGAGTTGATTTGCAGATTTTTTAAATGTCAAGATGAATTGGATTGCCAATTAATCTTGTAGGTTATAGATAGGGTTGACAATATAGGAATAAAGAGGCATTATATTACTAGAAACTAGTTCAAGATACAATAATAAAACTAAAGGAAAAATAATATGATTGACAGTATAATTTTTGATTTGGACGGAACCTTATGGAATTCAACATCGGAGGTAGCAGTTGCATTTAATATGGTA
>JAQUYQ010000121.1:0-3232 GCA_028691795.1 Herbinix sp. | reverse complement strand
TAGAAACTAGTTCAAGATACAATAATAAAACTAAAGGAAAAATAATATGATTGACAGTATAATTTTTGATTTGGACGGAACCTTATGGAATTCAACATCGGAGGTAGCAGTTGCATTTAATATGGTACTTAAGGATAGACATCCCGAAATAAAGGATGAGGTTACAGCAGAGAAGCTTCAGGGTTTATTCGGACTTCCTCTTGATGTTATTGCAATTAATTTATTTAAAAGTGTGTCAAAGGAGCATGCAATTTCAGTAATGAACGAATGTTGCGAATATGAATGCGAATACCTAGGGCAGCATGGTGCCAGCCTTTATGAAGGATTGGAGGAAACTTTGAAAAAGCTATCTAAGCAATATAAACTTTTGATCGTTAGTAATTGCCAGGAGGGTTATATTCAATGTTTCTTTCGTGCAAATCCCAATTTAGAAAAATATTTTATTGATTATGAATATCCTGGACGCTCTGGTAAGCTTAAAGCGGATAATATTCGCCTTGTAATTGGGCGTAATAATCTAAGTAATCCAATATATGTAGGTGATACGCAAGGGGATGCAGATGCAGCAAAAGAAGCTCAGATACCGTTTGTTTTCGCCAGATATGGGTTTGGGGATGTTAAGGAATATCACGACGTAATTGATTCACTACAAGAGCTTAAGAATAAGTTGATTTCGTAATATAAAGCGCAGTGAGGAATTGAAAGCTTTCTTTCAATTCCGATCATAGCAGGAGATCATGAACGAAGTTCATGATATAAAGAAAGTAAACATTGACATTTACATACTTTCTTTATATATTGGAATATAGATTTTAACGAACTAATGCAGGGGAAGGTAAGAGGCATACTCCTATACAATGGGTGGTTTTACAATAATGCTGCCATCTCCTGACTAACAAATAGGATGTGAATATATGCTGGATGGAAAAAAATCATTATTTAGCGGAATGCAGGCTACCGGTACTTTAACCTTAGGAAACTATTTGGGAGCCTTAAAGAATTGGGTTGAACTTGAGAATGAATATGAATGCTTTTATTGTGTAGTCGATATGCATTCCATTACAGTCCGTCAGGAGCCAGCAGAGCTTCGGAAAAGAGCTAGGGCATTACTTACTTTATATATTGCAGCAGGGCTTAATCCTGAGAAGAATTGTATCTATTATCAATCACATGTCTCAGCGCATGCAGAATTAAGCTGGATATTAAATTGCTTTACTTATATGGGAGAATTAAACCGTATGACTCAGTTCAAGGATAAAGCAGCGAAGCATGCAGATAATATTAATGCTGGTTTGTATACCTATCCTGTTCTTATGGCTGCGGATATTCTGCTGTTCCAATCGGATGTAGTTCCGGTAGGATCGGATCAAAAACAACATCTGGAAATAACCCGTGATATTGCAGAACGATTTAATTCAATCTATGGGGATGTATTTACCATACCTGAACCTTACATTGGAAAACAGGGAGCAAGAGTGATGAGTCTTCAGGATCCAGATAAAAAAATGTCTAAATCAGATGAGAATGCAAATGCAAGCATCTATTTGATGGATGATTCGGATTCCATAATTCGCAAATTTAAGAGAGCAGTTACTGATTCGGATAATGAAATTAGATACTCTGACGATAAGCCAGGTATCAAGAATTTGATTGAAATCTATGGTGCAGCTACAGGTAAATCTGTAGAAGAGATAGAGAAAGAATTTGCATCTTCAGGATATGGTGACTTCAAGCTTGCGGTAGGTGAATCTGTTGTTGATTTACTAAAGCCAATTCAGGATAGATTTATTGAACTTCAGAAGGATAAGGACTACATTGACAGTATTATTAAGGCGAATGCAGAAAAAGCAAATTATTATGCAACAAAGACCTTACGTAAGGTACAGAAAAAAGTAGGTTTTCCTGAAAGAGTTAGATAAATAAAGGAATTAGCTTGCTATTTCACTTGTTATAAATTAACAGGGTGGCGTAAATATGCGCCGCCTTCTTTTAATTCATGATCTTTATAATTACCCATCTAATTAAGATAAGGAAAGGAACATTCGATATGAAAATTGTGTTTATGGAAACGGATACTCTAGGGGGAGATGTGGATTTATCTCTATTTGATAAGCTCGGGGATGTAATAAAATATCCCAGTTCGAATTCGAATCAGTACGAAGAACGGGTGAAGGATGCTGAGATTTTAATTATAAATAAAGTACCGATGCATGCCAAGACTTTGGAGAAAGCACAATATTTGAAATTAATCTGTATAACAGGTACGGGAACGAATGTAGTAGATTTTAATTATACCAACAGCCGGAATATAAAGGTTTGCAATGTAAAAAGCTACTCCACCCAGTCTGTGGTACAGCATACGTTTGCTTTATTCTTTTATGTATATGAGAAACTAAGCTATTATGATCATTTTGTTAAGTCGGGCGAGTATATCAGATCGGATATATTCAGTCATTTCAATATAAAATTTCATGAATTAGCGGGAAAGACCTGGGGAATCATCGGGCTCGGAGAAATTGGAAGGGGAGTAGCAGAGGTAGCAAAGAATTTTGGATGTAAGGTTATATATTATTCTACTTCCGGAAAGAATACGACTGCAGATTATAAACAAGTGGATTTGGATACGTTGCTAAGTAATTCGGATGTAATCTCTATACATGCACCGTTAAACGATACTACCAAAGATTTAATCAGTGAAGAGGAACTTCGTAAAATGAAAAGTAATACTGTGCTTCTGAACCTTGGAAGAGGTCCAATCGTGAATGAACAGGCACTTGCCAAAGCGTTAAAGGAAGAATGGATTGCAGCAGCAGGCTTGGATGTTCTTGCCATAGAACCGATGTCGGAAAATAATCCCCTAATCGAAATTCAGGACAGCACGAAGCTGATCATAACTCCACATATCGCGTGGGCTACTGTCGAAGCAAGACAAAGAGTTACCGAAGAAGTATTTAAGAATATTACCGCCTTTCAAAATGGGGAAGGAAGAAACATTGTGAAGGCATAATAGTCGGAAGGAAAGATAGACTATACTGAAAGTAGTATTACAAGAATTACCAGTAGTAAATGCCCAAATAGTATTAGCTATCTTAGCTCTGCATATGCGCAATACACTAAATAGCCTCCTATGATTTTTTTTCATCATAGAAGGCTATCTTTTAACTCAGAATAGTCATAATCTTTATTCATTTAAACCTGATTTTACTTCATTCCATTTATCAATGTATAAGGA
>JAQUYQ010000014.1 GCA_028691795.1 Herbinix sp. | reverse complement strand
AAGAAAGGGTTTAACATGACATATAAAACTTCGGGCGTATGTAGCAGTGAAATCAACTTTGAAATAGATAAGAATACGAATACCATTGACAGGGTGCAATTCAAAGGCGGATGTTCCGGAAATGCCAATGGATTATCAAATCTGCTTATCGGTATGAAAGTAGATGATGTTATCCATAAGCTGGAAGGTGTAACCTGTGGTTATAAATCAACCTCTTGTCCTGATCAGTTAGCAAAAGCATTAAAGGAATGGAGGGCAAAGGCATGAAACGTATCGTTTTAACCGGAGGAGGTACCGCCGGTCATGTTACTCCATGTATCGCCTTATTGCCGGAACTAAGAAAGGCCGGATATGACATTCAATATATCGGCTCCTACAACGGAATTGAACGGAAGTTGATTGAAGAATACCATATCCCCTACCATGGAATATCCTCTGGAAAATTAAGAAGATATTTTGACCCCAAGAACTTTTCCGATCCTTTTAAAGTAATGAAAGGTTATTTTGAAGCCTGCAAGGTATTAAAACAATTAAAGCCTGATATTGTTTTTTCAAAAGGTGGTTTTGTAACCGTACCAGTTGTCATGGCTGCCAAAAAATATAAAATTCCGGTAATCACTCATGAATCCGATATGACACCGGGCTTAGCCAATAAGCTTGCTCTACCCTCTGCAACAAAGGTTTGTGCAAACTTTCCGGAAACGGTTAAATACCTTCCGGCAGAGAAGGCAGTACTTACCGGTACTCCTATTCGTAAGGAGCTTTTTTCCGGCAACAAAATTAAGGGACTGGACTTCTGCGGTTTCACCGCAAATAAGCCTGTCATTTTAATTATAGGGGGAAGTACCGGATCAAGAGCAATTAATGGCATGCTCCGTGGAATGCTTCCAACCTTATTAAGAGATTATCAAATTATCCATTTATGTGGCAAGGGTAATTTGGATGAACGTTTCGTTGATACCGCCGGATACGTTCAATACGAATATATAAAAGCCGAGTTAAGTAATCTTTTTGCTGCTGCCGATCTTGTAATCTCCAGAGCCGGAGCCAATGCTATTTGTGAGCTTCTCGCCTTGCGTAAACCAAACATACTGATCCCCCTTCCTGCTGCCTCCAGCCGCGGTGATCAGATATTAAATGCCGAGTCCTTTGAACGACAGGGTTATTCCTATGTATTAAAGGAGGAGGATTTGAGCGTCAGCCGCCTTCTTGAAGCCATCACCGCGGTAATGAATGCCAAGCATAACTATATTGATGCTATGAACCAGAGCGAGTTGAACAACTCTATTGATACTATTGTAAAATTAATTAAAGAAAATACTAAGTGATTTATAAATTACAAATACAAGTAAAAATGATGACAAATGAAACAGAATCTAATTCAATTGTCATCATTTTTACTTATTATCATTTTATCTTGTAATCATTAACTTTATATGAATTTTTTGTTATGAAATTACTTGTCATGAATTCACTTGCCATACAATTAATGCCGTAATACTCGTCCTAATTTTTACTGAGTATTACGGCATTTTTAACTACTTATATTGTTTTATATCCCGCTAGTATAACGAATAATAAATAACTGGCTATTAGGCTGAGGATTAATCTTCAAGAGCGCATGTTCAAAAACGCCAGCGTAGTAGTGAATTATATCATCGAAACATTTTCCTATATTCTAGCCGCAATAGCTGTTGCTAGGCTTACTGCCTCACCATCTACATAAGTTTCATGCCCCCAAGTTATCTCCACCTTATCTTGCTTATACCTTGGAATTAGATGAATGTGAAAATGGAACACGGTCTGTCCTGCAACTTCTCCATTATTCTGCAGTAGATTGATCCCGTCGCAGTTAATTTCTTCCTTTATCGCTTTTGCAATCTTTCTTGCTACAATAAGCGCCTTGGCTGCAGAATCATCCTCTAACTCAAATAAATCTGCACTATGTTTCTTTGGTAGGATAATAACATGCCCCTTTACAGCTGGGGAGATATCCATAATTGCCTTAAAATCATTATCCTCATACACTGTCGCCGAAGGTATTTCTCCGGAAATTATTTTACAAAAAATACAGTTACTCATTGCGATAATTCCTCCTATGTCGATTGTTGTAATACTCTTTTTATTGCATAATTTTCCATAATTTGATACTATCTATTTAATGTCAGTAAAGGGAGGTTAAAATATGTTCTCACAAATAAACAATGATGCACTAGCCTGCGTCATAAAATCTAATCCTGAATTTGAACCTATCATTAAAACGATTATTGATGATAATAAGAAAACCACCTCAATGTTCGTTCACGAGCTTCGTAATCCTCTATCCCTGTTAAAAGGAACAATACAATATATCGAACAAAAGCATCCCGAAGCAGCATCCTACAAATACTGGGATCAAATGGAGGATTTATTGGACGATATGGAACATATCATGGCAGATGCATCCTTACTTAACATCTGCAATTACATTCATAAGGAGAATGTAAATTTAATTACTTTAATTAATAATGTCACAAGCAGCTTTATGCCACAGGCCTTAACCGAGCATATTGACCTGGCAATTACTGTTGAACCGGGCAGTGAAGAATATTTTAATTCCTATCCCTGTGATTCTATAAAAATTAAGCAAGTGCTTGGCAATTTAATTAAAAATGCTTTTGAGGCTACCAAGGCCGGTAATTACATACATATCAATCTTAAATATCTTCCCGGTGAATGCCCGCTACCATCAAAACTGTCCATCCAAATCAGTAACAATGGTTATCAAATACCGGATGATGTAATTCATGATATTTTTATTCCCTTCGTTACTCATAAGAAGGGCGGTACCGGAATAGGCCTCGCTCTTGTGAAAAAAGTTATCGATCTTCACTATGGCAGCATCTGCGTGGATTCAAATCCAGACCTAACTTCTTTTACCATCCAGCTTCCCTTATAAAATTATAAAATATTAAATTGAAATACCTGATCAAAGGATCGAAGTGTTTTAAAATTGCCTTTGGCTGTTAATTCACCCGACATAAAAGCGCCTTGAAATGTTATCCGGCCAAGAACCAGTTTATTCATAACGGTATGTGTGGTTTTCGCTATCACATCTGCGTCTGGTTTATCACCGTAATAGCATTTGAGGCGTTTATTATTTACTTCAACAATCAATGTTTTCTTAACGTCGGACATAGTAATTGAGTAGGAAGCTACGAATTCATCGATCGGATTGAAATTATCCTTCAAATTCTTGATAAAATCCTGCCCTGCTTCCCCATCTGCATTATTATCCAGCATTTCCTTAAATAGCTGTGTCAACTCCTCAATATCTTCTTTTTGCTTCTTAACATAAGTGTCATCGGATACATACATGGAAAGCTGCTCGCTTTCCTGCGGTGTCAGCACAATTGAGCTGCTTCTTAATACATTCTGCTTAATTGCTGTATTACTGGTTGGAAGCATCTTCGTCTTCTGGTGGATTGTCCGGTAATAGGCCTCTGCCCTTTTTTCTATAATTCCGGCATAATCCGTATTCGTCTCAAATTCTACATGCTCTTCTACATAAGCACTAATTCCGTTGCAAGGAATACCACCAAGCATTTCCCAGGCTTTAATCAGCGTCAGCTCTGCATCCCTCTCGCCGTAAGAGTTTGCGGTAACGACAGGAAACATATACAATTTACTCAGTTTGTCTTTGTCTCCATACAGCCAGCAGGCATCCAAAAATTGCTGCATCAGGCCGCCAATTCCCATCCATTCAACGGTAGTGGCAAGGATTACACCATCCACTTCTTTCAGCGTTTTTGGCAACATAGAAATTGCACTTTTCTCTTCATAAAGGTTGTATCTGGTAACCTGTACTCTGAGTTCTTCCAATACCGCTGTTATTTTACTCATAACATAAAGCGTCGGGTCCTCAATTAAACCCCTACCTCCGTAATAGATATTAATTTTCATTCAACAACCTCTCCGCCTGTTGTTTATAGGCCTAAGTTTCTTAATCACTAAATAGATTTACTTCTTTATTTTTTGCCCTGCGATATACAATAGCTGCCAATAACAATCCTGCCAAAAATCCGCCTACATGGGCTGCCTGATCAATATGTGTATTGATAATCCCACTATAAAGACTTAATACAACGAATAGAACCATTTGCTTGATGCTAATTTGTTGAAACCGCCCTCTATTCGACATTACAATATAGAGAATTGCACCTACCACACCGAAGATAGCTCCGGAAGCACCTATGGAAAATGTTGTGTCCCCCAGTGCCAGAATTACATTTTCTTTCCACATATTATAACTGATTGAAGTTATACCTGCAATAATTCCCGTACCAAAATAGATAAAAAGATATTTTAGCTTGCCCACCGCTCGCTCAAGATTACCTCCGATGAAAAGTAAAACCATCATATTATTAATCAAATGGCTTCCATCCGCATGCATAAACATCGAGGTAAGGAGCCGGTAATACTCCTTGTTCTCCGTAACAAAGTACCAGGAGAGTGCTCCTTTTGTAACCATCTGCTCCTCCCCGCCGAAGGCATTGGTATAGTGGGTAATAATATAAGCAATGATGTTAAATACAATAATTGCTGTATTTATCAGCGTAAACTGTAACGTTTTTGAAGCCTTTGCTTTACGCAGCGTATCCGAATTTTGCTGACCTCCATATGAATTGTCCATCGACACTTCACCCGTATACTGTCTCTGTTCTTCTTCCAAAATCTCCTCCAGTATGCCCTTAAACCCAGCAAAATCATTTGACTGGGTTTCGTAAATCATTAACCGGAATGTGCTCAGATCTACAATCCAGTGGCTGTCTTCACCGACAGTAGAGCAAAAACGCTTAACTTTGTCAGGATATCTTGTTAAAACAAGACTCAGTAGCTGTATTCTGTGAGGATAGGAATTACGAAAGTTTTCCTTCATCTGACCCAAGATATGCCCATACTGTTTTTCCGTTATTTCATTACCGCCCAATGCATGAATGACAGACACGATAATAAGGTCTTTCTCTAACACACAATAGTACAAATAAATTCCTTGTGCATTCGAAGCCAACCGTTGATAACCCATATTTGTTAAGCTACTGTTTAATCTGTCTTCCACCATGTTTGTTTATTCCTTTTCCTAATACATTATTCTTCCCATGCAAAAGAGCGAGTTACGGCTTTCTTCCAGCCGGATATTAAAGTTTCTATTCTTTCCGATTTCATTTTTGGATTAAAGGTTTCTGCAAGTGCCCAGTTCCTCTTGATTTCTTCCTTGTCCTTCCAAAATCCCACCGCAAGTCCTGCCAGGTAGGCAGCTCCAAGAGCAGTTGTCTCGATACATTCCGGTTTCAGTACAATTGTATTTAGGATATCTGCCTGAAACTGCATAAGGAAGCGGTTTGCACAAGCTCCTCCATCCACCTTAAGTGATTTTAAGCGATTACCCGAATCCCCTTCCATTGCTCTTAGAACATCATAGGTCTGATAAGCAATTGCTTCCAGAGTAGCCCTAATAATATGATCCCGGTTGCATCCGCGGGTTACTCCTAAGATTGCTCCTCTGGCGTATTGATCCCAGTAGGGTGCGCCAAGTCCTGCAAATGCCGGAACCATATATACCCCATTCGTATCCTCAACCTGCATTGCATATTTCTCACTTTCAGCCGCTGTCCTTATTAACTGAAGCTCATCCCTGAGCCATTGTACTGCTGCTCCTGCTACAAATACACTGCCTTCTAATGCATATTGCGGTTTTGTTTCGGTACTTGCTGCCAAGGTAGTAAGTAATCCGTGTTTAGAGGTTATTACTTCGCTTCCGGTATTCATAAGAAGGAAGCATCCTGTTCCATAGGTATTCTTGACCTCACCTTTGGTAAAACAGCATTGTCCAAATAACGCTGCCTGCTGGTCTCCTGCTGCACCTGCAATCACAATCTCCTCACCGAAAAGGCTTCTATCCGAGTATCCATAAACGCAACTAGAAGGCTTAACCTCCGGAAGCATTTCCCTTGGAATATCAAGCTCTGCTAATATTTTATCATCCCAGGTCAGCTTTTTAATATCAAAAAGCATCGTACGGGAAGCATTTGTATAATCTGTTATAAAGGTTTTACCCTTCGTTAAATTCCAGATAATCCAGGTATCCACGGTTCCAAAGAGAAGCTCTCCTGTTTTTGCTGCTTCCCCTGCTCCAGGAACATTATCTAAAATCCACTTAATCTTCGTTCCCGAAAAATAAGCATCCGGGATTAAACCTGTCCGGTCCTTAATGTATGCTTCCTGTCCTCTTGCTTTCAGGTCATTAATGATATCCGATGTTCTCCGGCACTGCCAAACTATTGCATTATAAACGGGTTGTCCGGTTTTTTTATTCCAGACAATTGTTGTTTCACGTTGATTAGTAATACCGATGGAGGCTATCTCATCCGCACCTATTCCAAGCTTAGCCATAGCTTCCGTCGCAACCGATATTTGTGAGGACCAGATCTCCATCGGATTATGCTCCACCCAACCGGGCTTTGGATATATCTGAGTAAATTCCTTCTGTGCAACGCTTTTCATTTTTCCCAGCTTATCAAAAATAATACATCTTGAACTAGTGGTTCCCTGGTCGAGTGCCATTACGTATTGTTTCATATACTACCCCCAATCATCATGAAATAGTCCCTTTTTCTCACTTTATTTTACCACTTCTGTTCCAATATTTACAATAGATATATACGGATTCCCGTCTACATTTAATGTACAATAATTAAAAAAGTATGTTCCGCTGTATTGCAAAATCAATAATTATGTATAAAAAAAGTAGGTCCATAACTACCCTGAACCCACTAAATTTTATAATATAAAATGTATTGTTAATATGTTATCGACTATAATATAAAATCACTTAAGCTTTTGACAGCTTAGCATTTTAGCCCAATATATATCTTTGAAAATTCAAAGCATCCTTTGCATTTTTATCAAGAGCAGCTTCACTTGTATCAGTAACAATTTCACGCCAAATTTTAATATCCTGGCCAACCTGGCCACCACTTCTTACAAAAGGCTCCATTACCACTGTTCCATTATAATTGATGCTCTTAAGTGCTTCACCGATTTCTCGCCAAGGTGTACGTCCTTTTCCAGGAACCATACGATTACATTCACCCGTATGAAAATGTCCCAAATATGCCCCTGCTGTACGAATTGCCTCACCGATACTTTGCTCTTCAATATTCATATGAAATGTATCAAGCATTACTTTTACATTGGTTGCATTTGTCTCTAACTCTCTAACTTCCTTTACAAACTGAACTCCTTCAGCTGCTGTATTTAAAACATGATTTTCAAATCGATTTAGAACCTCTAAACCTAATGTTTCCACTCCGCATTCACGGGCGATTTTACTCATCTGTGCCAACCCTTCAACGCCTCTGCTCCAATCACCTTTTTTATCAACTGGTTTAGAATAGTCGATTGGCCAGCAGGAATATAGAGCTCCACCAATTATAGTTGCATCTATTTTTTCCATACGCTTAAAAAGCTCTGTATAATAAGCTAAAGCATTTTTTCTAACCGCTTCGTCACTTGATGCAATATTATTTGCTGGAGAAGGACCATATCCTACTGTAATACGAATGTTATTTGCCTTAGCACATTCTTTTATATTATTTAACTGTACATCGCTATAACTAGGAATCGGTCCAGCCGCTATTTCAAGAATATCAAATCCTAATTTTGCAACTTTCTCTATATAATAAAGGTAGTCGCCCGTCCATTCCTTTTCCCAATATGCATAATAAATACCATGCTGCATAATTCTGCCTCCTGTTTATGTTTGCTTTTACCTGGATTTACGTTTTGACATTTTAACATTAAAAACTAATACTGCTAATAATGCAACGCCCCACATCAAATCTCTATAATAATTACTTATATTAGGGAATTGATTTAAATAAGAAGAGAGCACCTGTAAAATAATAACTGCAAATGCTATTCCAGGGATTTTTCCGTATCCACCATTTGGACTAATTCCACCAAGCACTACAACTAAAATGGTCTGCATGGTATAACTAGTTCCAAAGTTTGCTTTAGCAGAACTCAATCTTGAAAGGCTGATTAAACCAGCAATACTTGATAAGACACCAGATATCATATAGCATTGGATTGTTGTTAAATTAATATTAATTCCAGAAAATCTAGCTGATTTTTCGTTTGTACCTACTAAATATGCGCGATTTCCAAAACATGTACGACTCATGATAAAATTTAAAATAATCGTACATAGGATAAATATAATAAAGGGTAAAGGAATTCGAAAAATATTTATTCTTGTAAATTTCGAAAAATCACCTGTAACGGAAACAGTACTACCACCAGAAAGCACAATGGAAATACCCATAAATAGTTCATAGCTCCCAAGCGTTGCCAGCATCGGGGGAATATGTAATTTACTGATTAATATACCATTAAAAGTACCACATAAAAGACCCACGAAAAGAGCAACTAAACAAGCTAAAACAATTCCGCCGCTTCCTGCATAGTTTTGCATAATCATACCAGCAGAGATACCGCAAAGATTTGCAACATATACAGATGATAAATCAATTCCGCCGCAGATCATACATACACCCATACCAAGCGACATCAATCCGTATTCTGTCAATTGTTTTCCAATTGATTGAAAGTTTCCGGTATTAATAAAACTATCTGATTTTGTGACACCTGTTATAATTACTAGCGCAATTAGTATAATCAAAAGGAGGTTAACGTTTTCATCAAAAGGTAAAGAAAATTTCTTCTTTGTATCACTTTTATTCATTATGCTTTCTCCCCTTTCATTTTTTTATCAGCTGTTTTAGTAGCATTAATCGCCTGCATAGCGGAAATCGCTGTACCAATAATAATAATTGCTCCGATAAATACTTTTTCCCAGTATACTGATATTCCAAGAAGGATTAGGCTGTTTTTAACCATGGTAAGTAAAAATGTTCCTAATAAGCAGCCTTTTAATGTTCCAATACCACCTGTCATTCTGGTTCCACCTAAAATAACCGCTGCAATAACCAGCATTTCCGCTCCACCATATTCATTTGGCATATAGAAATATGACATCATCGCATAGCAAAGACCTGCAATTGCTGCAATACCACCATTAATAACAAACACTCCAAAACGAATGGACTTCACATGAAATCCAGCTCTTTCAGCACTGATTTCATCACCACCTACTGCATATACGCCTCGTCCTATCATGGTGTAATTAAGAATCATGTATGCAATAATGTACAATGCCACCATGATTAAGAATGTACAGGGAAGGGAAGAGCCAATTCCTGTCGTGGCATTTTTTACTACTGCAATATTAATTTTACTCAAGGTATATAGTCTTTTGGGAAGTTCAGTACGCCCCGCTTCAAAAGTACCAAATAAAATACCGCTGCAAATAGAAGATGTACCGAGAGTCACAATCAGACTATTAAATTTATACTTAACAATAAAGAAGCCATTAATACATCCAATTAAACATCCAAAACCTATTGCAATTAAAAAAATAGGAATTACTCCAAGATCGTATCTATTCCCCACTGCAACTCCTATATAAGCTGATAGTGCAGCAATGAGCGGGAATGATACATCAGCACCCGTACTTACAAAACTAAGCATTGCGCAAATAGCATATATACCTGGAACAATCATAGACCGAACCAAGTCCATAATATTATTATTAGTGAAAAACTGACCGGAACGGATTTGGATAATAAATGCAAAAACGATAATTATACAGAATATATAAAATTCTATCTGTTTCACCATACTCTTCATTTTCTTATTCATGATTCTTTCTCCTTCCGTTATATTGTTTCTTTATATAATGTTTCGTTTACAAGATCTGTGCCCTCAATTACACCTGTCATTTTACCGCCCTTCATAATGATAGCGCGGTCACAAAGTGACAAAATTTCATCAATATCATCTGATACCACAAGAATTGCCATTCCTTTTTCAGCCAATCCTTTTAACAGATTGTGAATATCATATTTAGCTCCTATATCAACTCCAACTGTTGGTCCGTTCAAAATTAAAATTCTTGGATTCGTTGCCAACCACCGTGCTAATACAACCTTTTGCTGATTACCACCTGAAAGTGTTTGCACTGCCAAAGTATGATTTTTGGTAGCTACTCCAATTTCATCTACCCACTTCTGTGATAAGCTTTTCTGGTCTTTATCTTTAATAAAAACTCCATGTGCTAATTCTTTTAATTTTGTAACTGAAATATTTTTATAAATCGGTCTTGGTAAAAATAAACCTTCTGTCAAACGATCTTCCGGAACTAATGCAAGACCTAGTTTTTGTGCCTGCTCTACATTATTTATACGAACAGCATTTCCGTCTACTAATATATTTCCACCCGTTGGTTTTAATAAACCGAACAATGCAAGACTTAATTCCGTTCGTCCACTGCCAAGCTGTCCGGTCACAGCAAGAATTTCACCCTGATGCAATTTAAAGCTAACGTCATCAAAGCCAGGTGCTGATAATTTTTCTACCTCTAGGATGGGTTTTTCTTTTGAAAAGTCTTTCCCTGCTTTTTTCAGAGCTGTATCAAAATTACGTCCTGTCATATAATAAGTAAATTTTTCTTTTGTCATGTTAATTGTTGGACAATCATATACATTTTCTCCACTTCTTAAGACAGTGATATGCTCTGATATTTCAAACACCTCATCTAATTTGTGTGATACAAAAAGAATGGCGATTCCTTTCTTCTTTAAATCTTCTAATATTTCAAAAAGTCTTGTAACTTCTTTTTTTGTCAGTGCAGTTGTTGGTTCATCCAAAATAATAAGTTTAGCATTATGCAATAATGCTCTGGAAATTGCAATTAACTGCTTATCTGCAACAGGGAGAGTTTCCACTCTTGCATCTAAATCTATATTAAGATTAATTTTATCTAATGCTATCTTAGCTATTTTTCTAAATTCTTTTTTATTTACAATCTTTTTCTTTTCAGCAAGCACCTGATTATATGCTAGATTTTCCATAACTGTTAAATTTGGAAATATTGAGAAATCTTGATAAATCACTTGTATTCCTGCGTTAATGGCATCCATCGGGGTTAATTTCTGAATTTTTTTTCCGTCAATTTCAATGGTACCTTCATCAGCTTTGTAGAAACCTGATATTATTTTAATAATGGTTGATTTACCACAACCATTTTCGCCTGCCAAACAATGCGTTTCGCCTTTTTTAATTGTTAAATCCACACCTTTTAAAGCATGAACTCCACCAAAAGATTTTTTAATTCCTTTGACGCATAAAATGTTTTCTGACATTGTCTTGCTCCTTCCTTTATATCAACTGTATGACTTGCTCTACTGTTCCACAGCCATATAAGCAGACACTTTATTTTAGCATTTATATTACCAGGCAGGTTTCCCCGCCTGGTAACCTTTTTAACTAATTAAAAATCATAATTATCTATATTATCATCTTTTAATATAAGCGGAGCATTTCCAAGCAAACAACGATTTATACCTTCTTTAAGTGATACACTGTTATAACCTTCACATTCAAGATCAGAACCATTACCAACTTCTTCTCCTGATAAAATCTTGTATGCAACATCACACATTGCAAATCCAGCTAATGCTGGGTCCCATAAGCAGACAGCTGAAATGGTGCCATTGTGAACATATTCTTTACAAGCATTCGGTGTACCAACACCAACTATGGAAACCTGATCGGATAATCCAAGTTCTTCAACCGCTTGTGCTTCACCAAGAATATCTACTGATGCTGCACCTGTAAATCCTGCTAAATCAGTATTTGCTTTTAAAATTTCCTTTGCTTTACTATAAGCTGTATCCACTTTTTCTTCTGATTCTGCAGAAGGAACTGTATCATTAATTAAAGACATATCCGGGTAATTTTCTACTTGGAAGTTATGTTCTGCATTTGAATATTCCATATGTGTTGTTGAAGTAGTGTATGCAACCATTTGAGCATATTTTCCTTTTTTACCCATTGCTTGTGCCAACTGATCCATCATCGTTTCACCAAAGGATTCTGCTGTAAATGCTTCTACATCATACAATGTGTTTTTTAAATTTGAAGCTTCGTGACTAACTACTACTATACCTCTATTCATAGCTTCCTCTAAAACTGATTCTAAAGCACCTGGATCGATAGGGATAATACAAAGCGCATCAACACCTTGATTCATCATATCTTCTACCAATTGCACCTGTGAAGCTGCATCTGCACTTGCTGGTCCTTTTTGAATTACGTTCACAGCCATTTTATTACCAAAATCATCTACGCCAACTTGCATACGTTTGAACCAGTCGGATGTGGCATCTTTAACGATTACTGCGATTGTCCACTCAGATTTTTCTTTATCCGATACGTAATTAGCTGGATTTAATAAATCAGTACTACCTGCATCTGTTGTTGCTTCTTCTGTTACTGTTGCTGTTTCTTTTGTTGTTTCTTTAGAAGTTGCTGGACTCTCATCTGTTTTTTTACTTCCACAAGCTGTTAAGCTAAATACCATAGTGATTACAATAATAATACTTAAAATACTTCTTTTCATAATAAATCCTCCTATATCAATATATGTTTTTTTACTATCGTCCAAAAATGAGACTATTAACACTACTACTCAATGTTTCTATGTCTTGCTTCCATTTCCTCATTGGAAATACCCATTTCTTCACAATACATCATAATTAATACATCAAATAACACAAGTAATGCCTGTTCAAATTGGTTTCCCATCATTTGAGTTGTTGGTACATGATCCTCATCTGATTCGTAAACTGCTTTATATGCTGTAGCAGGTACTTTGACAACCAAATCCGCAATATCTAAAATATGTCCTCTAGCAGAAGGTGTAACCAAAGCCAATGTAGCACCCGTTTTTTTAGCATTATCACACAAAGTATTTTCATGTTCCACATCCGCGCTGCCACAAGCACAGATGAATAGATCCCCTTCCCTCATGGAAGGGGTCGTATCATCCCATACCCAATAGCTTTGTTTACCTACATGCATTAATCTCATAGCGAATTCTCTTGTTGATAAGCCTTCGCGGCCCGCTCCTAATAAGAAGATTCTATCTGATTCTTTTATTTTTTCTAATAATCCTCTTACAGCATTATCATTCATACGTCCAAAAACGGCATTCAACTCACCTAATGCCACTTGTGATAATTCTCTAAATCTATCACTCAATCTTTTCACCTCCTTATCTTTCTATGATTTAAAACTTATACTAATTGTTATATTTCAAACTATCTAATCTCTCTAACGCTCTCATACCATCTTCATGGGTTCCTGTGTATCCACTAAACAGCCAAGCTTCAATCATAGATAGTGTGAAGTCTATCCCTTTCATTTGCATCATCCATGCACCTGTACACAAAATATTTCCATTATTATCATTTTTACTTAATACTGCCGGTAATACATCATAGCAAAGTACCGCTCTAGCCCCAGGTACTTTATTAGCTGCCATAGCCATCCCTTGTCCTGTTCCACATATTAAAATACCATAATCATATTCACCCGATATTACTTTATTTGTTAGAATTTCTGCTATTTCTGCATATTTACCACCATCTGTTTCCTGTGCTGAGTTACAACCTACATCATCAATCTTATAGCCTCTGTTACGCATAGCTTTTAAGATATCCAAATGGAAATCGTATGCTGCTGGATCACATCCCATTACTAATTTCAATTGTTGTTCCATCCTTTCGTCCTCCTATTCAATAAACATTCTTTTATTACCATATTTTGATGTAACCGGTTCCATCGAGAGACAAAATATAAAGTGATTGAATAACAATCACTTTATTTACTCATCATTGAGCTTTCGTGTAACCATTACATTTTTACAAGTCTACAAGTCTGTAACTCAAGTTCCGCCTGTAACACCACCTGTTGTAATTTCGTTTCTGGAAAAGCAATTCGATTAATTAAGATTTCAACAGCTCGTTTTCCCAACTCATAAGAATCTCTTTCTATATGGTTATATGGAATACCAAGTAAATTCAACATCTCAATCTTATCTAGCCCAATATGCATATAAGCATCTGGAATACTTTTTCCTGTTTCATAAATAGCTTTTAAGAAACCCTTGCTAATACTATTATTGCAAGTAATAACTGCTGTAGGTTGATTTTCTAATTTTATCATTTGTTTCGTCATGGAATAAGCTGATGAATACTTGTAATCTCCTCGAAAGATTATTGACTCATCTACTTCTATGCCTGACTCTTTTAATCCATCTATATAACCGTTATGTCTTTCTTCAGCCAGTACGTTCTGTTTTGAACCATTAATAATGGCAATTCTCTTATGTCCATCAACTGCTAAAGCTTTAACCGCCTCATACATGGCTTTTCTATCATTAAAATAAATCTCATCACATCGTAATCCAATACTTCTATCAACACATATTACAGGGCCAGCTAATCCATCCAGTCTCTGTTGAACTTGTTTTAATAATCCTAACTCTTTGTAATTAACAGCCGGTATGTAAATCAAACCTCTGACTCGTTGAGTTCGCATCATGTCTAATGCTTTAAAGTCTTTCTCTTTATTATCATCATTACTACAATAAAGTAAAGATAAATTATTCTTGTTTGTTATTTCCTCTATTCCTTCAAACAATTCGCCAAAAAAGGTATTACTGATTTCCGGAACGATCACTCCAATGGTAGAGGATATTTGTTTTGATAAATTTCTAGCTGTGGCAGAAGGTGAATAATGATTTTCCTTAATTACTTTTTCGATTTTTTCTCTGGTTTTTTCATCTACCAATTCCGGTGAATTAAGAACTCTAGAAACCGTTGCTTTCGATACCCCAGCAGACTCTGCAATGTCTGATATCGTTATATTTGCCTTTGATATTTTAGCCATTAAAACCTCTTTTAACTATTTTCTGTTCTTCAATGAAACCGCTTTCATATGTCCACTATAATGGATTTAATTTGCATTGTCAATCCCTATTCAATTTTTCTACACATTGTACAATTACAACCTCTCATTTTGTGCACAATGACGATTTTGAGTTTAATTGGGTAAGTGCCTTAAAGGTACCACTATTAATTAAATTTATAGCAATCTAGTATCTGCGCAAGCCTTTACAATTTTGAATATGAAATTGTAAAATGGACATTGATCTTCAAAAAAGATAGGAAGGTAATCACCTTCCCAACTTCTTTTGTAGCTAACCCAAGTTGCTTATTACTTTTCATTTTATCATAAAAGTATCTTGTTATTGGTAAATCTAAGCCATACTGTTCTCCAAGCATTAGTAAATAATCGCATATTTTATAATAATTTATGCAATAATCTCACACATCATACTTGGCCTTAATTCAGTAGTGACAATAATCGTGTTTTTGCCCAAGAACTTACCTTTCGTATAAGGTATCTTTGCCTGTGTATCAGATTTTATAGGTATTCTGTCTGAAATAATTTCAATAACCGCGGTAACAGCTTCTTTACCTCTGTTCGTAACTGATACACTTATCATATCAATATTTTCTTGATAGCTAAAATCAAATTTACCGCTCCCAGTTCTTGCATTTTGCCATACAAAGTTACTGCATGGAGAGAATGGTCTGAAATTCAACTGCTTTGACGGTGCGTCGTATTGTATTCCCAGTATTTGTGTCATGAACATGGATGCAAAAACTCCAGATGCCCATCCGCACTTTCCGCAGCAATTTAATCTAACAACATCACCGGTCTTCGTATTGCATTTATATGGCCACCACCACCAAGAACCGTCTATGTCTACTAATCTCTTTAATTCACGCATATATCCTCGGTCACCGTTCATGGTTTCGGAATCAACAATTCCTGCAAAGGCAGTTGTGTATCCCGGAAATGTAGCTCCCGATTCATTTCCCCATTTTATACCACGACATTCTGTGCCATAAGTCGGATTTTCCTGACTGGTAGTAAACTTTGCATAATTTCTTACCACACCATCATCATAGCTCTTATATTTATAGAATGGTATTAACGTAGTATCGGATTCTTCTCCATCATGCATTACCAGATTTATATAACCATCTTTAATAACATCGGGTAAGAATACCATTGCTTGATTAATAAATTCTTTATTGTACTCTTCTACTGGGTATGTTTTCTGTAATTCTTGGGTTAATCCCCCAATACCTTCCAAATACTGAGGTCCGAATTTTCCTTCTATTACCATATACTTTTCAATATCTACTTTTATATGCATTGCTATTTCCTTATACTTACACTGAAGATTATCATCTTCAAACACTTCTCCTGCAATTCTTGATATACCGTTAAAAGCCTTCCACACGCATATATTAGAACCCGTATGATATTTTCCTAAAGATAAGGCATCTGAAATCCATAAAGAAGGAAACAGCCAACAGTCGTCGGGTTTTAATTGTAATGTTTCTTCTAGAATTTTATTTAGTTTATTATAAATAACTTTATTACTTTTAAAGAACTCCTTATCTCCGGTTGAATCATAATACATACCCACCATAATTACAGAAATCAAAGAATTACTTAATGAATGATAAATACCACCTTTATATTTTGAGCCTTCTGGTCTGATACCATTATCTAAGAACCACAGACATCCCTTCAAAAAGAATTCTGGGTCCAATACACTCAAAGGCAGGTAGGAATAAAACATATCCTTCATCCAAATTTGTTTTGTTGTCGGAAATGTTCCCCAATTGGATCCAACTACTTCACCCTCCCTATTCATACCCACAGAGGAAATACCCTGATACACAGCTCTTTCAAATATAGCTGCAGTGAGAGGATCTGTATCCATAGACAGATTGCCCAGCATATTTTTAAAATAACTTAAGGTCTGATTGAACCAATACAGAGTACCTTTATTTTCTATAATATTTACATCTTTATTATCACCAGGTCCATAAATAACTGTTGGTACCCATGCACTCCCTTTGCTATTTATTTTAATTGAAATTTCTCTTCCCTCTGTAACATTCTCCAAAACCTTTCCACTGGCATTTGTAATTGTAAAATAATTATTTCCCGGAGAAAAATCAGGGGGAAAAACACTGACGTCCAAATCCTCTTTGGTTTTGTTACTGATATATAGACCATAAACCAAACCTCGAAGCCTTTCCCTACCATCAGCAGAAATTGGCGCAAATGCCAATAATGTTGCCGTTATTTTATCGAGTTCAAATTTTACCCTCGGAAATAAATTATTCATGAGGTCCGACTGGACACTACCTTTATAATCTTTTAGATCAATACATTCATTACCTATTTTTATCCGATAAAAAAAAGGTCCCTCCTGCCCAAAATCCTTAGCAATCCAAACTCCAGGAATATCATCACATGAATAGCTGTTTCTATAAAATGTAACCGACTTTAAAGTTCCAAATTCATTCATGTTGGCAAGTACTTTACAGTTCGACACATCATAAGAAAAAGTTTCATCCGGAAATTTCTTAGCGTAATAACTTTCCTTATTACCGCACTCATAATCACCGTCTTTCACACTGATACAAAAAAATGGATTCACTTGCTCCTTTAATACTTCATCAAATCCTGTATACATCTTAAATCCTCCTACATTAAATTATTTTTAGCCTTTTACACCCGACATTGTTAATCCTTCCAAAAAATATCTTTGACCAATAATAAATACAATAATTACAGGTATTACTACCAAGCAGGAAGCAGCCATCATCAGATTCCATTCTGATCTATATACTCCTGTAAATAACTGTAATCCTAACGCTACCGTATACTTGCTTTCACTGTTTAAATAAACTAAAGGACCAAGAAAATCATTCCACGTATTTAAAAAGCTAAATACACCTACAACTGCCATCGCTGGTTTGGTTAATGGCAGTATTATTTTCATGTAAATCTTGAGATGACCGGCACCATCAATATATGCGGCTTCATCGTAATCCCTAGGAATTGTCATAAAAAATTGCCGAAGAAGAAATATGTAAAAAGCACCACCACCCAACCAGGCAGGTACTATAAGCGGGATTATACTATCAGTAAATCCTATCTTACGAAACATAATAAAAGTTGGAATTAATGTTACAGCAAATGGGAGCATCATGCTCCCCATAATACATGCAAAAACAATATTTCTTCCTACCCACTTTATTCTTGCAAGGCCATACGCACATAAAGAACTGGTTATTACAGTGCCAAAAACAATCAAAACAACTAGAATGATTGAATTTTTATAATATGTTAAGAAAGGATATAACTCAAAAACTTCAGTAAAGTTTGACCATAATACCTTACTTGGAAATACTTTAGGCGGTGTCATAAAGATTTCAACAGAGTTCATTAGTGAGCTTCTAAACATCCATAATAAAGGAATAAGACAAGCAATACCACCAAAAATCACCAATATATAAACTATTATCTTATTTAATATTTTTTTTGCTTTTCCCAACTTATTCACCTCCATAATAGACCCACTTATTTTGCAATTTAAATAGAATTGCAGTAAAAATCATAATGATTATAAATAATACCCACGCTATCGAGCAGGCGCTTCCCATTCTCATAAATTGAAATGCTTCTCGATAAAGATAGAAGACATAAAACAAACTGGAATTATTAGGTCCACCGGATGTCATAATATAAGATTGAGCAAAAACTTGAAAACCGCTAATAAAACCCATAACCACATTATAGAATATTGTCGGAGTCATCATAGGAACGATAACATGAAACAATTTAGTCCTAAAGCCACCTCCATCTATTTCAACAGCTTCTATAAGCTGTCTGGGAACATCCTGCATGCCTGCTAGAAAAATAACCATGGTAGATCCGGTAGTCCATAAATTAATAAATACTAATGTGGGAATAACAGTAGCTTCGCTGGTTAGCCACCTGCTAGGAGATAATCCTATACTTTTAAGAATGGAATTAGCTAATCCAAAATCAGGATTCAGTACCCAGAGCCAAATTGCTGAAATTGCAACCGTTGGGACAATTGAAGGCAAATAAAAAAGTGTTCTAAAAATGCCCTTACCTTTTATGTCTCTGTTTAATAGCATCGCTATAGAAAAAGAAAAAATAATTGAAGTAGGAACCGATAAAGCGACATAATAAATCGTAACTTTTAATGATTTATAAAAATAAGGATCATCTCCGTTAAATAATTTACTATAATTATCTAAGCCTACAAACGTACTATGGTTTATTACGTTATAATCTGTAAAACTTAATCCTAGACTCACCATCATAGGAATGGCCGCGAACATAATAAAACCTATGATGCATGGCAGGCTGAAAAAGAAACCTGCTATATTCTCTCGTTTCTTTCTTAGCGTCATTTTATTTTTCATGCTTCCTCCCATTTATCGTAAATATTTCCCGGTCAATTATAATGGCCAGGAAATATTTATATTTGATCCTATGAACGATTACCAGAGTAAGTACCATCGACTAATGAATCTACCTGATCTTTTACTTCTGTCATAGCTTCTTCAGCAGTCTTATCACCTGACCAAACTTGATCCAAAGATGAATTAACTAATGTATTGATTTCATTAAAGTTCTTTACATCAATTTCTGTTGCAATTACCTGGTTTTCATAGGTGGAAAGCACCACTGCATCTTTAAATCCCGTGGGACGTGCTGGTAAATCCTCAGAAGCCCAAAAATCTAGTTTTTTGGCATCTGTATAATATTCTTTCTGAACAGGAAGCCAAATTGTTCTGAACATTTCAGTAATTTCAGCAGAACTTTCCGGATTGGTAATCCATTTGTATAATAGCATTGTCTCTTTAAGATGTTCTGTAGCTTTAAACACGATTAATGAACCACCGTCAAGGAAAGTTGTATAATTTTGATTTATAGGCAGAACACCAACTCCCCAGTTAATTCCAGCCTTAGATAAATCGAGATGATTCCAACTGCCATCGATATACATTGCTGCTTGTTTAGAAGCTAATGCAGTTGCCGCTGCCGGCATACTATTAGACTGTATTGCAGTAGGTGCAACATGGTACACATTGATTAAATCTGCAAAGTTTTGGATTACTTTTGCTGCCGCAGGATCGTTCAGTCCTAACCCAGTCATGTCTTCGTTTAAATATCCGCCGCCATTTGAATATACAAATGGCATATATACATTCCAGTTAGGTGAAAACATAATTCCATATTGTGAAATATTATTGGAGTCAAAATTAGGATCCTTTGCATTTCTTCCTGATGAGTCAATCGTCAATTGCTGGGCAACGTCTACAAATTCTTCCCATGACCAAGCAGAATCAACAGTTGTGGGAGGCAGGTCAACATTTGCTTCTTTGAACATATCTGCATTATACATCAATGAAGTAGTAACGTTTGCCATAATCGGACCTGCAGATTCTGTTGGTGACCAATTCCACCAGCATGTATCAAGATATTTATCAACAGATAGGTCAGGATCTCCTTTTGCCAAATCAAAAAAGTTATAAATAAGTCCATCTTCACCGAACTGGCATTTCCAGGAAGCTGAATAACTGATATCGGGTGTTTCACCGGCTGCTATCATAGCATTAAGTTTGGTTAAGAAATCTTCACTCGGGATATGCATCCCTTTTACTTTGATATTTGGATAAGCATCTTCGAAGGTAGCAATTGATGCTTCAATCGCTTCTTTTTCAGCACCACTTCCCCAATAGGTAAAGGTAATTTCAACTGGATCCCCTGAAGTCGTCTTCGGAACAGTAGTAGCTTCAGTTACGGTATTCGTTGATGTCTGAGCTGTTGTATCCGTTGTCTGTTGCGTTTTATCGTCACTTGAACTACATCCGGACATTACTAACGCCACTGCTAAAATCAAAGCAGTAATTTTACTTTTTTTCATTTTCATACAAATCCTCCCAATAATTAATATATACTGTTTATATTTTTTTGAAGAAAGCTTTCTACACCCTTATAATATCTGAATACATCGCTACTTTCTATAGGTCGTTTATTGGAACATAGCATTTTCATTATTATCATAATTTAAAATGCATTGCCGGTAGTTTCTTAGTATCGACAATGCATTTTAAATCAACAATATTTTGGTATTTTAACAATTATTAATGTTCCTTCTTCTAATTGGGTATGTATATTTATTCCGTAATTTTCACCATATATCATCTTAATTCTTTTATCAGTATTGGCTATACCGATGGAGTCCCCTTTAAATTTCAAGATATCATTCACTCTTTGCTGTGTCATACCACATCCGTTATCTTCAACAGTGAATATTCTTTCTTTATCCGTACACTCGGCGCTAATTTCCAAGATTCCTTTTCGTTGGAGCTTTTTAAATCCATGTACAATCGTATTTTCTACCAGTGGCTGAAGAAATAATTTTGGTACTTTTGTTTTTAATAGCTCCTCCGGTATATTAATCTTAATTTCAAATCTATTTTCATATCGCATTTGCATAATATAAACATACCTTCGAAGCCAATCTATATCATCTCCAAGTGGAACTAATTGATTCCCATTTTGACTCGTATATTGGAGCATACGAGATAAATTCACAATCATATTACTTGTTTTATCAGTATCTCCTGATAAGCATATCCAATTAATGATGTTCAGTGTATTATATAGAAAATGAGGATTCAACTGTATATTCAATATGATTATTTCAAAATCTCTCTGTTGTATTTTTACTTCATAATTCTCATAAATCAGATTCTTTAAGTTTAAACTCATTTCGTTTAATTTGGCATAAAAAAAAGCAAATTCATCTTTATCATCATATTGGATCACTCTGCCTATATTACCTCCACCGATATCTTTGATCACTGTCAGTGTATGGTATACTTTATTGTTTATAATATTGGATATAATATAGGAGAAAAAAATTGATAATAGGAACAAAATTATCATTATTATAATTATATATTGGCGTATATTATTCGATATCTCCCTGACTAAACTTTGCACAGGTACTGTTGCTACAACTATCCAGTCTGTGACATCACTTACGGAATATGTAATAAGAGATTTTTTATAATCTATATTTTCTATAGAATAGCCATATTCACTTTTTGGAAGGTTGTCCAGCCATTCAGCACTATACTTATGATTTATACCATATTGTGGATTTGTACTGCAAATTACATCACCGTATTTACTTATTACCATATATTGAACATCATTTATCAAATCTTTTTTTCCGTATTCCTTAAGAAGTGATAAAAGATAATCTTCTCTGAAATTAATAACTAAAATGGGATTTTCAAAATTCATTTTTAATCTTCGTACTCTTCCGCTTGATACATCACAGATATTCATCTCACAGACTGCAGAAAATAATGTTCCATATTCAATCTGATTATCACTTAGATTATTAATCCCATACATATTTGTATAGCTGTACGTTGGAATCCATACTAATAATCCCTTTGCTTCCAGAGCCGCTTTTGCTACTCCAGAATTATAAAAAGTATCTATTGGATAAAAATTTTTATCCTCTTCACCAAATCTATAATATGGAGTGACCAGATGAACAGAATAAATATTACTTGACCACGGCTTATACCCATTTAGGATGGCTGTAATCCTTTTATTTGCAATTTTTAATGATACCTCATTGGTTATATCCATGTTATCAAAAATTTCAAACAATCTTGTATCAATATTTAACTTCTTAGAGAATTCCTCTAAGTATGTTAATTCTTCATCAATAATAGCACTATTCTTTTGTACGCTCTGAACAAAATAATTTTCGGATCGTTCTGTAATTACTTGTACTATATTTTTATATATAAAAAGACTTGCGAATAACAGTGGTAAAATTGACATAAAAAGAAAAACTATCAGCAATTGTGTCTGTAATTTCAAATGGATTTTTTTCCGTATTTTAAATTGTCTAATAAAAACTTTCCATCTCATATTAGTGCTCCACTATTCTATCCTACAGTTAAGTTTACGATATTCTTCCGGTGTAAATCCAGAATATCTTTTAAAAGATCTCACAAAATAATTTGTATCTTTATACCCTACCAAGGGTGCAATTTTTCTTATTTTTTCATTTGTATCCTGTAATAATTCCTTAGCCTTTACCATTCGTAGTTCAATCAAATATTCTGAAAAAGGTTTATGAAAATAATTCTTAAATAAGGTACTGAAATAGGAGGCGTTAAAAAAATATTTTTCCGCCATTAGTTCCAGACTTATTTCATCCATAAAATGATTTTCTAAATACTTTTTACAGTGCTTCAATATCTCGGTATTATTAGAATCTTTTTGCTTCTCTAGTTCACCAACCAAATAAACAAAAAATAAATATAAATATTGTCTTAACAGGCTTATTGTTTTTAGACCTGGTATTTCGTGAATTTTATTATTTATTATTCTTCTCGAATCCTGTGATAGCATAATTTCAAATTCCCTTGTAATTTGAAAAAGAGCGTAAATTACCATTTGTTTCAAGACTGATGGTAAGGGAAGGCTCCCATCAATCTTTTTATTAATTAATAATTCAAATTGCCTATAAGAATTATATATGTCAAAATGTTTAACACTTTCAATAATCTGCGAAATATCACTAAAGTAGTTATCGATTGGTCCTTCAATTTTATTCTTTAAATTCCTATAGTAAAGACACCAACCTAATTCATAAAAATAATATTGATAAAGCTCATAAGCCTCCTCAAATGAATCACTTGCTTCTTCATATAAATTATTGGTAATCTTTCCTATAAAAAAGCTAATTTCTGCAGCAAAATTCCGTAACAGATGTTTTCTTATTTCATCACATTTTTCTTGCTCTATCATACTATCTGCCAAAACACATACTACTAATACTGTCTGTTGATTTTCTAAAAAAAAAGAATATGAAGAAAACGGATCTAAGCATTTTTTCATTTCCTGCCTAATTTCTATCTGAGAAACTTCCGCATGATACTGATTATGATTCATTTCGATATTACATAGAAATACATATCCCCTTTTTTCTAGAGGAAATAATTCTTTTAATTGATTTTTCTGTGGAAACTCTTTTTTCCTAACCAAAGTATTCATTAGATGATCGATGTATACTGGCATTGTTCTATTTAGTTGGCTAGATAGTGTTTTTCTCTTACATTTTTCTTCTTTTTTCTCATCCAATTTATTTATGATATTGTTTATGATATTTTTGATTTCTGCTTTATCTACCGGCTTCATTAAATAATCGGCGGCCCCATATTTTAGAGCACGCTTCGCATACTCAAATTGTCCGTAACCGCTTAAAATAACTACTTCAATTTCAGGTTTTTTTTCCTTTATAATCTTTAATAGCTGCAATCCGTCAATATTTTCCATCTTTATGTCCGTTATAACAATATCACAATCCATTATGTCTATGATATCAATTGCATCCATTCCATCACTGGCTTCAAAAATGAGGCTGTTCAGTTGTAAGGTCAACAGAAGATTCATTAATCCTTTTCTGTGATCGTATTCATCATCTACAATTAATATTTTATACATTGTCTCTCCATACTTATCACTTTTTCTGTATAATTTCAATTTCTACTCCATTTGGATCTGTAATCAACATTGCAATACAGTGTAATAATTCCAAATACTGTGGTTTCATCGTTACCTCGATATTATTATCAATGCAAACATTATATAATAACTGTATATTATCCGTAACAAGTGCCATATGTCTATAGCTTCCCACGTTAAGTGGCGATGTTTTCACTTTATCCTCACTATGATAATATTCGATTAACTCTAGGCGTGTAACTGCATTTAAATAAAAATATATTAATTCATGATCGCTCATTTTTACTATATTTATAAAGGGTAATTTTAATATATCGGAATAAAACCAGATGGACCTAGCTTTATCTGCTAGAATGATAGTTATATGGTCTAAATTAGTAATCATCTTCTCCTCCTATAAAAATATTTTTTATATTATAATAATAGCATTTTATAATACGCGCTGAATATAAATTTTTTATGATTATAGCATTATTATCACTTAAATACATATAAGTATATTAACCATATGGAAAAATAATAGAAAATCTTAAACAGTATCTTTGAACGACCTTCTTCCGGGGAATAAATAAAACAGCACTGAATCTGTTTTCACAGAATAAAGCGCTGTTCTAAATTTAAACAATAACCGCTATTAATTTTTCTATATTTCTTGAATTTTTATTACCCATATGCTTTATTAAAACACCTGGTTATCTAGCAGATTAATTGTTACTTTATACATCAGATATACTCTTTACATCATTTGTGAAAATTCAACTTTTTCTTTGTTCGGTCCCAATATTGTAAAAAATCTAACGCCCTTTTCCCAGAAAGGTAAATATAAAATTTCATTGTTCAACATTTCATAATTACCTTTTATAATAATTTTAAAAACTTTTTCAATATCAGTTACATTTAAACAAATATGATCAATTGCTCCATTAATTTTGCAAGCTTTTTTATTTTCATAAGTTTCGATAATAACATTATGATTTTTCAGAAATGATACTTTTTCATCAGCAGCCTCATTTAAAGTTTCAAACGCAAGCTCAAATCCCAGACTTAAATAAAAAGCTTTGGTAGCTTCAATGTCATTGGTAGGAATTCCAATATGCTGTAAACCAGTTATATAATCATATATTTCCATAGCAACCTCTTTCTTTAGTTAAATTTTTAAGTTGATTTCAATGTCTATAATATACCACTTAATACCTTTTCTTCAAGATATATACTTTTACTTATCCTTTCACGGCACCACTCATTAGTCCATTTTCAATTTTATCTTGGAATAATACGTAAATTATAATAACTGGTATTGTAGTTAAGCAAATTCCAGCCATAGATGCGCTATAATTGGTACTATATTCACCAAAGAAAGCTAATAGCCCCATCGAAATTGTTCCTTTCGTTTTATCAGAGATAAAAATTAATGGGAACAATAGATTATTCCATACTTGTATAAAATTAAAGACAGATATACTAATCATACCCGGAAGCGATAATTTCAATATCATTTTCAAAAATACTTGTCTAATCGTTGCACCATCGATAATCATTGCCTCTTCTAATTCTGTCGGAATATTATTCATAAATCCTGTCATGATTAACACTGTCATCGGAAAACAAAATGCTGAATACAACATTATAAGCATATAATAATTATTTGTCATTCCAGTTTTTCCAAATATATAAGATAATGGAATTAATACTGCCTGAATCGGAATCATTAATCCTGTAATAAAGTATAAATAGATGCCAGTTTTAAATTTAAACGTAAATCTGGCAAGAATATAGGCGGCCATTGCCCCGAAAAAGCCTGATACAAACAATGTCCCTGCTGCCAAAATAATTGTATTTAAAAAATATTTTCCAATGTTACCCACCTTCCATGCGGTAATATAATTTTCATACAAAAAATGCTTTGGTAAAGCAGTAAAAGAAGAAAATATTTCAAGATTTCCTTTTAGCGAACAGAATATCGAGAAAACCAATGGATAAACATTGATTACTGCAAATGCTAAAAACAATAAAAAGGCAATGATAGATTTAATTGATTTTTTTTTCCTACCTTTTACTTTCAAAATATCAACCTCCTTTTAGTATTCTATACTTTCTTTTTTATTCATAATTTTTAGACTAAAGACTGATACCAATGCACTCATTATAAAAATAACAGTTGCTATTGCACTACCAATACCGTAATGACTATATCGAAAGGATTCATTATACATTAACAATGAAGGTACTATTGTTGAATTATTCGTTCCTCCTGATGGCGTCAAAATATAAACAGTGTCAAATATTTTTAATACACCTGTAATAACCATAATTACTGACATTTTAATTGGATCCCATAACAAAGGTATATAGATATACCAAACCTTTTTTATGCCCGCGACCCCATCTAATGCACCTGCTTCAAAGATTGAATCAGATATCGTTGACAGGCCAGCCATACAAATTATCATATAATATCCCACACTAGTCCACGTACTTACAATAATTAGGGCCATTAATGAAGTCTTAGGATTTACTAACCATTGCTGTGTAAGATCAGATAGTCCTATCTTAATTAAAAAACTATTTAAAATACCTTTTTCGGTTGGAAAATATATAAAATTCCAGAGTAATGAAACTGCAGAAACAGACAGAATCATTGGAATAAAAAATGCTGCTTTGAAAAATCTTTGTCCGTGGTCAAAATGATGAATTATTAATCCCAAAGCAAACCCAATCGGGACTTGCAATGCTACACTTATTACAACATAAATTAATACATTTTGCAGAGATTTTAAAAATACTGGGCTTGAAAAAATTTTTATGTAATTTCTAAGGCCTACATATTCCAATGGAACTGCCTGGATACCTGACCAATCATTAAACGAAAAATATATTGACATTATTACTGGCAGTACTTCAAAACAGGTATATATAATAAATGCGGGTAAGAGAAATCCTAATATTATTTTTTTATTTTTTCTTATCTTTTCCAAGATACATTCCTCCTGAATAACGCGTACCAGACACGCAATCTACCTAGTACGCGTTAATAACTAGCCACTATTACGGACGATTCTCATCAATATCAGCCTGAATTGCAGCTGCAGTATCTTCAGGGGATTCACCCAACATCATATTCAATATTCCATTACGGGATGTATCCACCAATGTAGAACAGGTATCATAGTCAAAATACTCACCTACTGATTTTGTGATTGTATTTGTATATGCTATCATATCCTTCAGTAATTGAGGCGCATTTGCTGCCGCATTAATGTTCTTATAAGGAGATACCCGCCATGCCGCATCCATACGAGCCTGAATGGATTCTGGTGTTGTCATATATTTAACTAATTTCAACGTAGCATCTTTTTCTGCTTCACTCATCGTTCCAGATAGCATCCAACCTGAAGTATAGATAACTCGAGTATCTTTATATTCCGATTTATCTTCAAATGAAGGGAATGGGAACAATCCGATATCGTCTAGAATTTGAGAATCCGAATTAAACATCTCTGATATAATTGGGCTACTATGGGAAATCATACAAACTTCACCTGTCAGGAACTGATTCATCTGAGTATTATAATCCATACCTTCAAACCCATCCGCAAAGGCACCTTTTTCCTTCAAGTTCTTTGTGAGCCGCAAGCATTCAACTACATCAGTATCTGTCCACTTCTTATTGCCTGTCCCTAATTCTGTGATTCCTTCCGCAGCAATGCGTTTTGCAAGAATATTATTAAAAATATGGCCCATAATCCAAGTATTGGTTCCACCAACACCGAAAGGAGTAATTCCCACTGTATTTAATTTATCTATATCTTCATACAACTCATCCATTGTATCGGGAGTCTTAGTAATACCTGCCTGTTTAAAAAGAGCTTTGTTATAGAAAACTACATCTACATTTATTTCATTTGGCAAAGCATATATTCCATTAACACCATAGGCATCAAGCTTATAAGTATCAAGAGCTCCATCTAAAAAGCTATCTGCCCATTCAGGGTCTGATGCTAATGCGTCTGTCAAATCCATGATTACCCCATTTTTTGCCCATTCTTTTAATCCTGCAATCGCCGGGTAATAAAAGATGCTTGGAGTTTCCCCAGTTGAAATAGCAACCTTGAGTTTATTATTGTAAGCTGCTTCTTCATAAATTGAATCATTCTGAACTTCAATATTAGGATTTTCCTCCATAAACGCTGCTATCTGTTCTTCATACACTTTTGCAATTGGAGTGTCGCCGCTGTCACGGCTCATAAATGAAATTTTTACCTTTTCCCCTGTACTTGCCGAATTAGTTGATGCACCTGTTGTTACCGTTGCTGACCCCTCTGTAACACTTGCTGTGTCTGTACTTACTTCAGGAGATGTACTACTGCATCCGGTTAAATTTGCAATCATAGCAATTGCTAATAAAGTAGTTAAAATTTGTTTTCTTAGTTTCATAAACTTCCCTTCCTTCCTTTTTATATAAAATCAATGACACACATATGGTGTCCATTAATTTTTTCAATTGTAAATGTCAACTCGTTTCCCTTCTGTACAAATGTGATATTCTTCCTATCTGGCGCACTGTAAACGTCTTTTACTTTCTTTTGGACATTCACTGTTACATTAATATTGTAAAGAGGTATTACTTCATCAACAATATCTAATAACTTACACTTTCTTGTCGGTATATAATGTAATAAGTGCAAAATCTCTCTATTCTGATCCACCTGTTCAAATAAATTTGTTATAACCGTTGATGGCCCATCATGCTGTACTAATGGATTGGTTAATAATCGTTTTAATTCATTTCTAAACAGTTTTTTGTACCACGGAGGAGCAATTGTTTGATATGTTGTAAATATTGGATGCATAAAGTATGCCGTATTATCCGTTTCAATAATCGCTGGATAAACCTCCTCTCTTCCTGAGGGTGAGTGCAGGTGAGAGCAAAAGTGTTCGTATGTTCTATTAAATACCGGCCTAATAGCATTTTGTACAAATGTAGCTTGACTCGTTGCCTTTACTTCTATCCCTCTGTCGTACATGACATGTTCCGCATTCGCAAGATCCTCAGCTAAATGTTTTTTCGGCCATATAAAGTCTGGGCTATAGGGTGCCTTCCCTACATATTCGACCGCTAATTCATCCAGGGAAAATTTATCACCTGTCTCATTCAAGCCAGATTGAAAGCTTGCAATAACTTTTCCTCCATTGATTATGTATTCCTTTATTTTAGCCGCTACTTTATTATTAACAGGTATTACATCTGGCAGGATAATAACTTTGTATTTAGTAAAATCACCTTCACTGTCAATAAAATCGAACTGCTGACTTAACTCCATCAATAATCTTGTAATTCCCTCTGAGGCACCAGGTATATCACCGGCTACTCCTGTTGCAAAAAATTCTTCTGCTGTCATTACACCAATTTCAGAAACTGGCTTTGCACTAAGACACCACGGTTCTCTTTGTTCAACCTTTTCATATATTTCACCAATTTGTTTGTACATGTCAGGATTAAGCTTTCCCCAGTAATCCATCTGATCACCAATTGTACATTTACAGCCATTTGCCAGCATAGAAAACACTTCATATTCCATTGCCTCTTTATTACGGAATGCATGGAAATCTCCCCATTCTGTATGAAAGCGGCTTGTTAATCCCAGACATTCAGTTTCATAATTTCTCATATATTTCGCAGAAATCGGAAAATCCAAATATCCCCACTCAATTCCCGGCAGCGATTCAAATGATAAATAGGAATAATTATTAATAACAGGTTTTTCTAGATATCCAACATGACCCTTGTTAAAACATACATTATAATCTGCATTAAAACTTTTTGCATAAGCAGTCAAATCATCAACCATGTCATAATACGTTATTCTAGCAAATTCCTGTCTGTCCTTTTTCTTCGTTGGGTCCAAACCTTTTTCTTTCATTATTTTTTGGCATGTCGGGCAACAACATTCATTCATAAATGCAGCATCATACCAAACACCTTCTGCCGGTATTGATTGCATAACTTCTCCAAATTGTTTTTTTAAAAAGTCCCTATACGGAGTATTCATACATAAGTTTTTATAAAAGCCGGCTTCAAAATATCCTTTTCCTTTATAATCTTGTAAAGCTCCATTTTCATCGATGCATATCCACTCCGGATGAAGATCTGCAACCGGCTTATTCCACCGGATTGTCGTATATAAATTCACTTGGATTCCATGGCGATGACATGCTTGCGTCTGTTCCCTAAGTAAGTCTTTATGTACCAAATTGGGATGAACCATCTCCGGAAACAATTTAGAATCATAGTACAACATTCCATGATGACAGCAGCTAAATAGAGTAATTGAGTTTACATGTGCATTTTCCAATGTTGTTGCGAATTCTTCAGCATCAAACTCCAAACAAACTCCCTCTATCTTTTCACTTGTATGAAAATCTAAATGTATTTGTCTAGATGCTATATTTTCTTTGCTCATTAATTTTTACCTCTTCATTTTTTTATTAACTCTTGACCATATTATAAATTATAAAAATCTGAGCGTGAATGAAATTTTTTTAGGTGCTTAGGAAAATTATTAGATTAAAAAAAAGATACCATATAATGGCATCCTTTATAATCAAACTATATTTTTATCTTCTATATACTTTGATGGAGAGATTCCGTAATAGTTTTTAAATGATTTACTAAAATAATATTCATCCGTATATCCTACTTTTTTTGATAAATCGATCACTGATAATCCTACTTCATTCTTGATTATTTTTTTTGCTTGTTCCATCCGTACATTAATAATATACCTGCTGAGTGTATACCCATATTCCTTTTTAAAAATATAGCTTAAGTAACTTGGATTTACAACTACTTGACTTGCTATCATATTTAAATTTAGATCATAGTGTTGATAATTTTTTTCAATAAATTTTCTTGCATCCTCCACTTTTCGTTTTCCTGAGGATAACGAATGATTTTCTATTAAATTAATACCACTCTTTAAGGTTGCACAGATTAATTCTCCTACCTCTTTTGTTTTTCCCATGCTGCTCATTTTCATTAAAAGTTCGCGTTCACCTTCTAATTTCCCACTTGTGTCAATTCCCAGATCCATCATATACAACGTAAAATTGACCAAGATATCCATGGAAATATATAGAGTCGCTTGATAGGGATTTTTTTCAGAATTTAATTTTTTAAAACATACACGTATTTGCTTATAAATTTCATCATAATTTTTAAAACGAATTTCACGTAAAAAATCTTGAGATGAATATGAGATAGATTTCATAAGCGATAATAAGCTTTGAGATTCATATCTTGCTATTCCTTTATTAGCGCTTCCTTTTTTTAATGAAATATAAGATTCCTGATAGGCAATATGGAGCTCATCAATATTTTCATGTATTTCACTTATGCTTCCTGCCTCTATAAATAAATTGTTGATCTCTCTTTCCAAATGCATACATAGTGCTTGTAATTCAAATTTAAATTGTTCTTCCTTCTGATCAGACAGCAAAATTATTATAATGTCTCTATTAATGTAAACTACTTCGCAATCAGGGAATCTCTCTTCAATATATTCTTTAAATTCATTCTGTCTTTCCTTCCTAGTAGTGACATCGATATAACGAATATCAATAGTACAATAATACTTAGGCACCATAATATTATATGCATTCCATCTACTCATCTTTTCAGCATTCTCTTGTAAATCAGATAAGCAGCTTAAAAGAAATTGTTCTTTATCCCTTTGAAGATTTTCTTTTTGCAGTTCGAGTATACTATCTCTTTGATTCCATATGTATTCCATATTATCTTTGGATTGAAGCAGTTTTTTATATAGCTCATCTGGATCTAATGGTTTTAAAACAAAACCTATTGCACCAAATTCTAAAGCCTGCTTTGCATAATCAAATTCACCATAAGCTGTTAAAATAATAATTTGTACATCGGGTAAAAATTCTTTGATTTGTTTTGATGCATCAATTCCATTAATAAATGGAATATTAATATCCATAATAATTATATCCGGACTTGATATATTACATATCTTCAGTGCTTCTCTTCCATCCTCTGCTTCACCAATAATAGTCATGTCTATTGCTTTCCAATTGATTGACGTTTTTACTAACTCTCTTTGAAGATATTCATCATCCACTATAAGAACCTTGATCATATTTCTATTTCTCCTTTATAGTTCAATGGAATCTTTACTGTAGCATTTGTCCCTTTTCCAACCTCACTTTTAATCCATAAACCATATTCTTTGCCAAAATATATTTGAATTCTCTGATGAATATTATATAAACCAAATGAATTTTCATTATATGCATCATCTCTTTTTAATAATTCAGTTAATATATCTTCAGGTATTCCTACTCCATTATCTATAACGCTTATTAAAATATTGTCTCCTTCTATCCTACCTAATATTTCTATTTCCCCTATAGTACTTAATTCTTTTACTCCATGATAAATAGAATTTTCAATTAGTGGTTGAAGAGTTAATTTTACAATATATTCTTTCATTATATTTTCCTCTATATCAATATTATAACGAATTTTATCACCATATCTCATAGACTGTATCTGAATATAATTTTTAATATTTGATATTTCATCTTCAATTGGAATTATTGTCTTTCCATTACTTAGTGCCGTACGATAAAATTGTCCTATTGCTCTAATCATCGTATTTGCATCTTCTGATTTTCTCATACTAACGAGGGAACAAACACTATTTAATGTATTATATAAAAAATGGGGATTAATCTGAGCCTGCAGAACGGAAAATTCAAATTTTCTTTTTGCTCTTTGTTCAGTATACACTTGTGCAATTAGATTTTGAATTTGTTCTGTCATTTTATTAAATTGTTTTGCCAACATGCCTATTTCATCTTCTGACCTCACTGGTACAGTAACCTGGAGTTCTCCTGTTCCTAATCTTTCCATATTGTCTGCCAGTTCAGATAAAGGCTTTGTTATATTATGTGCAATAATTACATTAATTCCAGAGTTAAGGAGAATAGCGCAAAAACCAATAATATAAATCAGTTTTATTATTGTTTCTCCTTTTTCAGTTAAACTCTTTATCGGGGTCAATCCTATCATAACCCATTGTAACGTACTTATATTCGATGATGTTACTAAATACTTTTTATCATTTAAAACTACCGTCTTGCCCACTTCTTTATTTACGGCATATTTAAAAAACTGTTCCCCCTTAATGTTCCTGCTTTCATCTACCCCAGTCATTATTTTTGTATATCCATCATAGTCAACAATTACATATTCACCTGTTTCTCCATATCTTAATCGAGAAAAATTTTCTATTAGTATATCTGACAAGTATTCAACCATAATATATCCTTTAATACGACCAGTACTGTACTCTTTATATGGCATCACATACGCAATTCCTGCTGCTTCATAAGCATTATTTTGTAATTCGTATAAATCAACCCACTTAGCTTCCGTTGTATTACTCACAAAATCATTAAAAAAAGTAGTATATGTCTGTCCCCTGCTTCGAATGTTATTTGTATTAATCATGTCACCATCAACAGTATAAATTGATATGCTGCTAAACTGATTATTGGAATATAATGCATCAAAATAATCTAGCCTCTTTTCAACTTGCATTTTTGCCTGCAAATATTTTTGTTTACTTTCTACATCACTTCCACTAAACCAGTTCTGAATATCATTATCTGTACATAAAATTTTGGAAATCCTTTCAGCATCAGAAAATAAATTCATACAATTTTGCGAAACAGCATCAAACTTTCCAATATAGCCATCACTAGCAATTTCTAACGCCATTTCTTCGGAAAACAGTCTTATAATAAATGTAAATGTTATTATGATTAATATAATTATTGCTATGCTTAGCAATGAAAACTTTCCTGCTAAAGATAACTTTTTATAATTGTTCTTTAGTCTCATATTGATTCAACCTCATTTATATATCATATTTATTTAAAGACCATCGTTCTTTGCTGTTGGAAATTATTTTATCCTATCTATAAATAAATAGCAACTCCATATGTATCAGCTTTCGATTGTTGTATTGGTATAGGTAATAATTAAAGTAATAAATGTTGATAAATGATCTAACTAATCACTCAGAAGTGGTCTGACCAGAAGAGCAATAGGCTTCAACCTGCTTATTCGAAGAACCTGAAGTTCACTATTCTTCAATGGATTATTCCTCCCAATAGATTTAAGAGTATTATATTATTGAGTTAAAATGGGTGCTAGGTGCTAGCTATTTGACAATTCACTTTTACTGAATAATACAAGCAGGTCCATACTGCCCTGGCCTGCTTGTATTAATATCCGATTTACTCACTAGTTTTTATTTTATCATAAAAGTATCTTGTTGTTGGCAAGTCTTAGCCATACTGTTCCCCGAGCAATAGTAAATATCCGCTGGAAATTGCAGTTCGCTTTGCTTTCCTAAATCCATATCACTTCGTAATGAACTGGTAGCATCCTCCGATTGTAAATAAAAAAATGCTTTAAAAACTCCTCTAATACATTTTCAGGAAGATGTACCCACTTTTTCTTCCTACAATAAACTATAAAAAACAAATTATTACATATCCTCTTTGCATAATATAACATATATAGTATAATAAATAATATCCAAATTTCTGATAATTTCAGCTTATAGTTGAGGCCAAATGACATACGGCTTAGCGATTAACCATAGAGGAGAATAGTGCGAAAAATCAAGATTTTTCACACAGCAAATTTGTGCTGACGCCCAAATTCGCGGCGTTTCGGCAGAATGGAGATAATTATGCAAATAGAAAAATCGACTGGGCAGACTTATATTAAGAAGCGTATAGATGAATTAACTCCGGGTGACATTTTATTGCATCCGCTTTATCGTTCTGACGGCCTATTGCTGGTAGATAGATATAAACAGCTGAATGAAGCCCTCATAAACATAATCAAAAAACATGTTATTCCGCATGCCTATCTATTAATTGCGCCTACAAAGCAGGATTTTATAAACTTCTCAAACAATGATAGTAATAATAAAGATTTTAAAAATGATTTGCAGCAGCTTATCAAGAATTACAATGATAGCAACGATAAAATCCATGATGGTTATGTCGGCGTGAATATAAAAAGCACTGATAATCCGATTATCAATGCACTAACCTCCTGTCCCTACTGGAATTTCTTTGATAGTAAGTTGGAGTCGGATCGTCTAAAGCAACGGGCAGTTCATATAAAAAGTGAATTGTTAAATTTAATTAGCAACAATTATATGTTTATCAACTTTTTTAATAAAATTAAAGCCTATGATGATATATTAGTAATTCACAGTTTAAATATCACTTGCGTTTCTCTCGCGGTAGGAATTACTCTGGAGTTGGTTGATGAAGAATTACTCGATTTAGCCATCGCCGGTTTATTTTCTAATATTGGTTATACAGAAATGCCCCATTCCGATTTTAAAAACCTTTTACGAACTCAGGAATATAATAATCCCGCCATGAAAAAAAATCTTGAGCTTTTTTCGAATATTACTAAAAGTTCACCATATTTAAGAAAAAGAAATATTATTCTTGGCATTTTGGACCAATATGAGTATTATAACGGAAAAGGCTTTCCTTCTGAAAAGAAGGGCGAAGAAATTAGTCTATTTGGAAGAATCCTTAACATAGCGC
>JAQUYQ010000120.1 GCA_028691795.1 Herbinix sp. | reverse complement strand
ACTACTTCCTTCAAATAAAGGCCTGTTTTGTGGCAAACGTAAAGCTGGCATTAAATATTCACGTGTCTTTAAGATCGATCCCGAAGATGATATCTTCCAGCTGTTTCGTGTACGTCTTGGAAGCGATGATCCCATTGCTCTGGAATACACATATGTTCCCTACTCTGTGATTCCAGAACTAGAAACCTACAATTTTGAGCAGACCTCTCTCTACAGTTTATTTGAGAAATATAGAATAGAAATTGACTATGACCATCAGCAGCTTGAGATTGTAAACATCTGTAACCCTCAGGCAAAACTTTTAAATCTGGAAGAAAACACATCAGTATTTATGCTTCATAATACAGTAACTGCAAAAAACGGACAGATCGTAGAACACACCCGCTCCTATATTGGTGGGAATACTCTGACGTTTTCCAGCAACTTAACCTAAAGGAGATAAACCTATGAGTAAATATACGAATCTGTTATGTGAAGAAATCAGAGAATCTATAGAATCTTATATCATAGAACACGAACTTAAGCCAAGCGATCATTTGCCATCTGAGCGGGAATTAGCAGAACTTTTCGGAGCCAACCGGCTGACAGTCCGTGCTGCCCTGAAAATGTTGCGTAATGAACACATTATTGTTACCGAACACGGAAAAGGCAACTTTATCGCACAGCCAAAGATTGTAGAAGACACAACTTATTTTCTATCTTTCAGCGAAGGATGGAAAGCAGACGGATATACACCTACTAATAAAGTTATATTCTTCCAAATTATTGAGGCGCCTATCTCTGTCGCACGACATCTGGAACTATCTCTCGGAGAGAAAGTTTACAAGCTGATGCGTATTCGCTATCTAAACGGAAGTCCGATTGCCTTTGAGACTTCATATATTCCGCATAAGTATTGTCCTGGTCTTGAATCGTACGATTTTGCCACGGAATCCCTGTATGATACACTTATGCATGCTTATCATCTAAAACTTTTAGGTCACCGAGAAAATATCTCCATTACGCATCTTACAAAACAGGAAGGACTGTATCTAAACGCGAAGGAAAATGACCCTGCTTATCGCATTAAAGGTGTTACTTACAATTCAGAGAAAGTCATTGAATATTGTATTACCTTAAACTGTGCTGATCGGTATATCCTTACCAGCAATCTGTACGCAGTTTCACCGGAAGCTGGATTAATCACTCACAGATAGAACAATCCATATAAAGCTAATGCCTATTGAATTAAGCAACACCTCATGAAACTCGCACGAATCAATCAAAAATACTTTTTGAGGCACTCAATATGATAAGGGTGTCTCTTTTTGAAAGCTAGTTCCAACATACTGTTAATAGTAATAATCTTTAGGACAGTCACTTTCTTCAAGCGTTCCCTATATTATGTCAATGAATAAATAGTATTAGTTGTTAATTATATATTGATTATAATCCGAATTCGGATTATAATCATAGTACGAATTCGGATTATAATATGGAGGTGCATTATGTACGACTATCGTAATGAAATAAGACGATTGATGATTGCTGTGAATCAAGTGGAGGGGCTTTATTATTCGGCAGCTAAAAAGCTTGGAGTCAAAGAAAATACACTGACCTTACTTTATGCTTTAGATGACGGGAAGAGCCACTCACAAAAGCAAATTTGTGTTGAATGGTTCATTCCCCGGACAACAATTAATACCATTGTCAAAGAGTGTGTGGATGCAGGGTATATCAAACTTGTCAGTGAAGAACATTCAAAAGAAAAAAAGGTTGCCATCACCGACAAAGGTAAGATATATGCGCAAACGGTATTACAGGCAATCTATCATGCGGAACAGAATGCCATGACAGCAACCTTAACAAAATTTACGCCCGATTTTGTAGAGGTAATGGAACAATTTGTTGCGCATTTGCAAAAAGAGATTGAACAGCAAATCATTAATCAGTTGGAGAAACCACGGAAAGCAGAGATATAATTTTATGAATTCTAAAATTCTTTTTGAAAAAACCTCGCCTACAAAATTATTCTTTATTGCATCCGTACCCGGTGTAATCAGTATGCTAGCTTCTGCCTTATATGGATTAATTGACGGTATATTTGTAGGCCAAATTTTAGGTACAACCGCATTTGCGGCATTAAATCTTGCGTTTCCGTTTGTAATCATCAATTTCTCTTTGGCTGATCTAATTGGTGCTGGTTCTGCCGTACCAATTGCTATTAGATTGGGAATGAAACAGGATAAAGAGGCAAACAATTTATTTACTTGTGCTTGTATGATGATTGTTGCCACAGGCACAGTAGTTGGCATAATACTATATATCGCTGCCCCTGTTCTCATTGGTATTCTCGGAACAGAGGGGGAATTGGCTGACTTATCCATTCAATATATACGGGTGTATGCGCTTTGTTCTCCTGTTACTACTATTGTTTTTGCAATGGACAATTATCTACGCATATGCGGGAAAATACGGCTAAGCATGGGATTAAATATTCTCATGGCTGTTATCAGCATGGCTTTGGAATTCTTCCTTTTGTATGTTCTCAAGTGGGGTATATGGGCCGCTGCCCTTGCCACATGCTTTGGTATGTTTGTTTGTGTACTTTGGGCTCTCTATCCGTTCGTGCGTGGCAGATTGCAACTACGTTTTTGCAAGCCGCATTTCAAAGCATGTATTATTCGTCAAATAATTGCCTGCGGCAGTCCGAATTTTCTAAATAATATTGCAGGGAGAATTACTTCTATTTTAATCAATTTCGTTTTACTGCGATTGGGCGGGGAAAAGTCGATTTCTATCTACGGCATTTTGATGTATACTGGTGATTTTATACAACCTCTTTTATACGGGGTCTGTGACTCTCTCCAACCGGCGATTGGCTACAACTGGGGAGCTGGCAACCGTAGCAGAGTAAAAGCAATAGAAAAACGCTGCTTTGTTGCTAGCGCGGTTATTTCGCTATTATCTGCTGCTGCTATATTTCTTTTCCCGGTAAGAATTGCAGGGCTGTTTATACCAAATTCAGACATAGAATTAATCAAAATATCCATAGTTGCGCTACGGCTGTTTAGTCTGACTTACATTACCCGGTGGTTTTCCTTTGCAACACAAAGCTATATGACTGCAGTGGATAAGCCCTTGCAGGCTTCGCTCATTTCAGTTTCGACCGCATTGATTTTTCCAGTATTTTGGGTTGTCACTCTTTGGCCGTTGGAATTGAACGGTATTTGGCTGAACTTTGCTGGGACATCAATGTTGGCTGCAATACTTGCCGCCGGAGTTCTGCTGCATTTTCGAAAAAAAGTAATATAACATCAAATATTGAATTATAAATATTAATGGCAATACATTATGGAGGAATGATACAAATGTTAATAACGAAACATATAACTGAACAATCGAAAGAACTTACACAAATAGAGATACTATATCAACGATCGTTTCCTGACAACGAGAGAAGACCGCTTGCCCCATTGCTTCGAGATTCATCAGATAACAGTGAGGTGATTGCATTTTATGATGGTACTATTTTCTGTGGATTTGCCTGTTTGCTAACTTATCAGGACATCACTCATATTATATATTTTTGCATTGACGATACGTTAAGAGGAAAAGGGTATGGTTCTGAAGCACTTGCAGCAATGCGAGAGATGAAATCGGGTAACCGTATCATTGTTGATATCGAGATTGAGAATGAACATGCACTTAATAATGAGCAACGTATCATTCGAAAGAAATTTTACTTGCGTAACGGATATATTGAATCGGATGTGAAATATCGTTGGCGGAATGAATCTTACGAAATTTTGGTTTGTGGTGGTATAATATCGAAAAAAGAGTTTCACTCTTTTTGGAAAAGTATAGATTTAATAAACAATAAACTATCTATTTATTAGGTGCTGTAAACAAGGAGCATTTTAACTTAGTCTCTGAGAATACCCTCCCTCATGACTATGTGCATGGATTACTTATCCGCTCTCGCGACTTTCACCTATTAGATTGCCCTCATTGCATCTAAGCTAGGTTCACATAAGAAAAGTAGCAAATGCCATTTACATTTGCTACTTTGTCTACTATCTATACAATGAATTCGCATGTTTAAAATTTTGCTAAGCTACTTCTTTTTTATGTAACATTGCCTTCTTTTTATTCTTGTTTTCCCAATAGTAATAAACCGGTAGTCCGCTCGCAAGTGCAAATATTCCACAAATAATACCTTGCATAGGAGCCCATAGGAAGGTAGATACCAGTAAAATTCCATTAGCACCAATAGCTAAGATTGTCATCAAGCGCCACTTCGGACAAGCCCAACCTGGTTTGTAATCTGCTTTTTTATGATGAACAAATAGAGTACAGAACACCAACATATTTTTTACCAGACAAACAAAAGTAAAATATCCTAACAAAGCAGTAATATTTGATGCATATACTAAGACAATTGCGTAAGCTGCCTGTGCTAACAGGGCAAAGTAAGGAGTATTCCATTTTGGATGAACATCCGCAAATCTCTTGAAAAAAAGTCCATCTTTTGCCATTGCATACTCTAAGCGTGGCTGATACATAGTAGCTCCTGATAATGAACCGGTAATGACCAAAATTGCCAATACAGCAGTAATCATGCCGGCACCAGCGCCTATTAGAGGAATTTGATTAAATGCAGCTGCAATTGGTGCATCAGAGGATGCTAACGTTGCTATTGGAAGTAAACCACTGGCTATCGTAGAAAGGCCAGTATACAATAAAAGAACAATCAGTATGGAACAAATCATTACTTTCGGCATGGTTTTCTTGGGATCTTTTACCTCACCCGCCATATAACATGCACCAATTGATCCATCATATGACCAAGTAGTTGCGGAAACTCCGGCAAGTAATGCAATAATGCCTGTGGCAGCACCTGAGACAGCCGGAGTAGATATTAGCTGACCCTTGACCAAAAACAAGCCTATACCAATTAGTACAAAGAAAGGAATCAATTTAAGACTTGTGATAAAAGATTGAAATCTTGCACCAGCTTCAACTGAACGTAGGTGTAAAAATGTAAAAGCTATAATTAAAACGGTTGCAGAAATTGGGATTAGAATACCTTTCAATCCTGGAATGAAAAATGCAACATAGTTAACAATTGCAAGAGACATAACCGAACAAGTGGCAGGATCTGTTGCCCAGAAAGCAACCCAACCATTTAAAAAAGCTATCGGCTTCCAACCCGCTTCCCGCAGCCAAGTATACTGGCCGCCATCTTCAGGGTATGCTGACGCAAGTTCTGCATATAACAGATTTTGGGGAATCATAATTAGCCCTCCCACAACGAAACACATAATCATCATAATCGCCGATCCTGATGCACCTGCAACCTGCCCAATTGAAGAAAAAATACCAGACCCTACTGTCGTACCAACTGCAATTGCAAGTGCCGCACCAAACCCCAATTTACGTTTTAATTCAGCATTTACGTTAGTTTCCTGATTTTTATTATTATCCATAATTCACAATCCTTTCATAAAATTTAATATATAAAAATTAATATTAATTTAATATATAAATTTCTATTGTGCTGTATATCCGCCATCTACCATCAAGTGTGTACCGGTAATAAAGGATGCTTCTTCACTTGCTAAAAAAGCAACGGCGCATGCAATATCATGGGGTTGGCCAAGTCGTTTAAGGGGGTAAGAACGAACTAAACGAGCTACTTCATCCTCATAGTTACCTGAACGGGACATGTCTTTTACAAATGCAGGTGTTTCGGTACCGGCAGGACAAACTACATTTACACGGATGCCATAAGGAGCCAACTCCAATGCGAGACTTTTGGCAAACTGAATGATTCCGCCTTTCGATGTATTATAAGCCAGACTTTCCGTGCAGCCCACAATACCCAATTCGCTACCTGTGCAGACAATAGCACCGTGAATACTTCTTTTTAATAACGGAAGGGCGTACTTGGCACACAGAAAATAACCTTTTAGATTAACACGCATTACTTTATCCCACTCTTCTTCAGAGGTATCCTCCAGAGATTTGCTCATTGAATACGCAGCGTTATTGAATAACACATCTAAACAGCCATAGTGTTGGTCTACAAAATTAAACATTGCTTTTACCTGCTCGCTGTCACTTACATCTACTTTATAAAACGTAGCAGCATCACCTAATTGAACAGCCAAATCCTTACCTCTGTCCTCATTCATATCTGCAATTATTACCTTTGCACCTCGTTCCACAAACACCCGCACTGTTTCTTCGCCAATTCCACTGGCACCACCTGTAATGACTACTACATAATCTTGAAAGCCTTTCATAACATTTCTTCTCCTTTTAAATTAATATTAAAAATATTATTTTGTGCATATGGTATCTGTTAATTCACCCCCCATACCGCCCAACTAGTAACGGTCCTGACATCGTTACTGTTATTAATACGTATTACTATATATTATTATATACCACTCTATCAATCTGTCAAGTACGTTTATCATTAGATTTTGTCAAAAGTTATAATTTCTTTATATTCCTTTATTATTATGTAATCTTATATGTATTATAATCAAATAAATCAGAATATATTGACAAAGAAAAAATACTAATCTATAATTAATACATATTAATAAACGCCCTATTTGCTCGTCCTGACAAATTTAATGAAACGAGGGTATAAACAAGATTATGAATAAAGGAATTATTGAGACAAAATTAGAAGCTAGTGGTTTGAGCGTACGTCAATTCGTAAATGAGGCATGGCCATTTAACTGTGGAGTGCTAACAGGTAATTTACTATATATATCCGGTCATACGCCAACTATAAATGGTGTGCCTCAGTATATTGGGGTAACCGGTGATACTGTGGATTTAGAAACTGCCCAAAAAGCGGCTTTATTATGTTTAGAAAATTGTATGGGAGCCATAAAAACCGTCGTTGGTGATCTGGATCGCGTGTCCAAGATAGTTAAAGTGAATGGCTTTATTGCAAGTGCTCCCGGATTTGATAAACAGGCTCTTGTAATGAACCCTGTATCAGAAGCTCTAGTTGACATTTTCGGTGCAAAGCATGCACGTGCTGCATTAGGTGTGACCATGTTACCTGGTAACGTTCCTGTAGAACTAGAAATGATTGTAGAAGTGGTAGATATCTAATTATTCCACTTTAATTTTACTGGAATGAAGAAAGGAGACCTGTAAACTATGAGTATAAATAAAATAAACGCAGAACGCCTTTGGTCCCGCATTAATAACATTGGCAGCATCGGTTCAGACCCGTGTGGAGGTGTCAGCCGATTCGCCTGGGAACCACCCTACAAACAAGCAGTCGAACTGCTGATTTCATGGATTGAGGAGGCGGGATTGACCGCACGCATCGATACCGTAGGTAATGTATATGCACGGCTTGAGGGTGATGACATAAATGCTTCGGCAGTATTAAGTGGCTCTCATTTTGACACTGTACCACAGGGTGGCTATTTTGATGGTATGGCAGGGGTAATGAGTGCCCTGGAGGCACTTATCACGATTAAGGAATCAAATGTAGCTCAT